>DASRPJ010000087.1:0-2507 GCA_035646435.1 Thermoanaerobaculia bacterium
TGTTCGGTCATGAGGTGGGGGAGCCTCCTGCCTGGGGGACGGGGTACGTCGATGGAACGGCACGGCAATGCCGGGCTGTCTCACTCCGGTGGGGGATTCCGGCGTGTGTCCCATGGCGACGTCTTCGGCTTTGGCGGAAGCCGGGACCGGGCGTGTGCGACCTTACCGGGGTCTGGGCCGGCTGCGCTCTGTCAACGGGAGGCAACGTGCCGAGACGCGCTCCGACGGCGGGCGAAGGGAGGGAGGCCACGCGGGCCTCCCTCCAGGGAGCCGTCTCAGGCGGCCGCCGCTGCGAGCTCCTCCACGACCTCGGCCGGCACCGCGCCGTTCCTTCCGGGGACGGGCACGTCTCGGATCGTCTCCACGATGCGACCCGTGATCCGGTACGGGTCGGCCTGGGAGTTCGGCCGGCGATCCTCGAGGTATCCGCGGTAGCCGTTCTCGACGAAGGCGTGCGGCACGCGGATCGAGGCACCCCGGTCGGCGACGCCGTAGCTGAAGGTGTCGATCGCCTGCGTCTCGTGCAGCCCCGTCAGCCGCAGATGGTTGTCCGCTCCGTAGACCGCGATGTGATCCGCATGCCGAGCCTCGAACGTGGCCATCAGCGCCTCGAAGTACGCCTCGCCTCCCTCCTCGCGCATGCGCTTCGTCGAGAAGTTCGTGTGCATGCCCGAGCCGTTCCAGTCGAGCCCGGCGCCGAGCGGCTTCGGGTGGAAGTTGACGTCGACCTCGTAGCGCTCGCAGAGGCGCAGAAGGAGATACCGGGCGATCCACATCGCATCGCCCGCCTGCCTTGCCCCCTTCGCGAAGATCTGGAACTCCCACTGGCCCTTCGCGACCTCCGCGTTGATCCCCTCGTGCGAAAGCCCCGCGGCGAGGCAAAGCTCGAGGTGCGCGTCCGCGATCTCCCGCGCGATTCCGCCCACGTTCGAATGGCCGACGCCGGTGTAGTACACACCCTGCGGGGCCGGAAAACCGCCGGACACGGGGAATCCGAGCGGCGCGCCATCCTTGTAGAAGAAGTACTCCTGCTCGAACCCGAACCACGTGTCCGGGTCGTCCGCCGTCCGGGCGCGCGTGTTGCTCGGATGCGGCCTGCCGTCCGGGAGCAGCACCTCGCACATCACGAGCGCCCCGTTCGACCGCGTCGCATCGGGGAACACGGCGACGGGCTTCAGCATGCAGTCCGAGTCGCTTCCGTCCGCCTGCTCGGTCGAGCTGCCGTCGAAGCCCCACCGCGGGAGCTCTTCGAGCGTCGGGAAGCCGCCGAGCTCGAGGACCTTCGTCTTGCCACGCAGGCCCGGGACGGGCTCGTAGCCGTCGAGCCAGATGTACTCCAGCTTGTAGTGGGGCATCATGCTCCTTCCTCGCCTTTTGGACCAACAAAAAAGCCCCAGGACTCCGCGAGTCCCGAGGCTCCGTTGCCTCGCGCCGACGTTCTTCCGCCGGCTGCTGCTACCTCTTATAGCCGCGTTCGCAGGCTGCCGTCAAGCCGCGATCGCTGCGATAGAGTCGGACCGCTCGAGGCCGACGGCAGGCCCGAGTCGACTGCTGTCGGTTCCCCGGAAGGAGCTCTGTGATGGCGAGACCGAGAGGCGCGGCAGCCGGCCGGCCCGCGATGGTCAAGAGCAAGGATCGGGCGACGTCCACCGTCGCCTCGCGGAGGGCGGTGCTCAAGAAGCTCCGCGACGAGCAGGTCGAGCACGTCCTGTTCTGGTTCACGGACCTCGAGGGGCACCTCAAGTCCTTCGCGGTGACGCCGTCCGAGATGCAGGGCGCGCTCGACGACGGCATGGGCTTCGACGGCTCGTCGATCACCGGCTTCAACGCGATCGAGGAGTCGGACATGGTCGCGATCCCCGACCCCGCCACCTTCCAGCTGATGCCCAGGCCGGTGGACGAGCACGGGCACGAGCTCGGCGCGAAGGTCGCGCGCATGATCTGCGACGTGGTGAAGCCGGACGGCGAGCCGTACGAGGGCGATCCGCGCTACGTCCTCCGGGCGTCGCTCGAGCGCATGAAGAAGATGGGCTTCGACACCTTTGCCGTCGGCCCCGAGCTCGAGTACTTCCTCTTCGAGGACGACAAGGACACGAAGACGCTCGACGAGGGCGGCTACTTCGCGATGACCGCGCAGGACGCGGCCACCGAGGTCCGCAACGACACGATCCACGCGCTCGAGTCGGTCGGGATCCCGATCGAGTACCACCACCATGAGGTGGCGCCCTCCCAGCACGAGATCGACATGCGCTACGCCGACGCGCTCGCGATGGCCGACCACACGATCACGTATCGGTTGATCGTGAAGGAGGTCGCCGCCTGGCACGGCTACTACGCGACGTTCATGCCGAAGCCGCTGTTCGGCGAGAACGGGTCCGGGATGCACACCCACATGTCGCTCTTCAAGGGTGGGCGGAACCAGTTCTTCGACGCGAAGGACGCCCATCACCTCTCGAAGAACGCGAAGGCGTTCATCGCCGGGCTGCTCGTGCACGCGCGCGAGTACA
>DASRPJ010000088.1:0-3934 GCA_035646435.1 Thermoanaerobaculia bacterium
AACCCCTTCGCCCTGGCGGGGGGCACGTGAATGCCCCCCGAACCCCCGGGAGCTTCAAGAAGCCTGGAACCGGAATCCCATCCGGCCTCTCACGTCGGGAGGAAGCGCGGGAAGCGCCGACCGGGGAATGAAGAAGCTCGCAAGAGCCGAGAGGTCCGCGAAGACCTTGTGACTCTCGGCCGCCCGGTCGAGATACTCGTGGCCCGAGGTCCCGCCGGTACCGATCCGGGTGCCGATCATCCGCATCGCCATCTGAGCGTGGCGCTGGCGCCAGGTCGTGAAGTTCCTTTCGATGTCCGTCAGGAGCGTCAGCAACCGGAACGGCAGGTGCAGAATCGGCTCGTCCCGGTAGAGGTTGATCAGGAGCGCCGCCTGGAGCGCCCGCCGGGAGAGGTGACGTCCCGATGCCGCGACGGGTTCGCTGGCCCCCTTTTCGAACACGTCCGCGAACCGGAGTGCGGTCGCGTCGACTCCCGCCAGCTGTGTGGTTTTCACGTCTTCCGTCAGGGTCGGATTGCCCCGGATCGAGGCGCGGTCGGCGGCGAGCATGGCGTCGACCGCCCGACGATATTCCCGCCAGAAGTCGAAATCGCCGAAGTGGAGGAAGGGCGTCCGCTCGAGCCAGCCCTCGATCAGATCGAAGAGAGAAGGCTCTTTCTCCGAGGCCTCGATACGCGCGGCATCTTCTTCGCTGAAGCGCGACGTGTAAGAAGCGCCGCCGTGGAGCGGAAGGCGGTCGGATCGCCGCATTCCCAGCTTGTTCTCGAACAGGCGAAATTGAACGCTTTGAATGCCGGAGGCCGGGATCAGAACGTCGCGGAAGTCGAGGAAGTCGAGCGGGGTCATGGTTTCGAGAACGTCCACCTGTTGGAGCAGGACGCGCTGGATCTCGACTATGCGCCCGCACAGAAGGACCGCGCGCCCGACCTCCTCCTCGGCAACGGGGGAGGCCCGAAAGCCCGTGAGCACCGCGTCGAGCTCCCACAGGATCTGTTTGAACCATAGCTCGGCAGCCTGATGAACGATGATGAAGAGCATCTCGTCGTGGGCAGGCCGGCCATGGACGGCGCTTTGCAGCTGCTGTGATCCGAGCAGCCGTTCGAGCTGGATGTAGTCGGCGTAGTAAAGGGGACGGCGGGGCTTGTCGTTTTCCATCGGAGCTGCTTCGTACCACGAAGCCCGGAACGATTTGAGTCCTGCGGGTCGCCGAACCTCTTCCGGACGCCGGCGGTTCCGCACGAGCCCGAAAGGGCTGATTTATCGACTTCCAATACCTTACTTGACGTTATTCGATATGTGATATATTGATATTCGATAAATCAGGAGATCGAATGTCAAAGCCAGCCTCTTCCGCCGCCCTTCCGATCACACGCGTCGTCCTGCGCATTCTCATCGTCCTGAACTGGCTGTCCGGCGTCGCGATCGCGACGCTCCTGGTCGCCATGCCCAACAGGAAATGGATCATGAGGGCGTTCGATCTGTCTCCTTCGCCCGAGGCAGACCGGCTCGTCATGGGCTTGCTCTCGATCGCGGCGATCGGCCTCGCCGCGATCCCGCTCCACTACGTCGTCCTCAAACGGCTGCTCGCGATCGTCGACACGGTTCGCGCGGGCGACCCGTTCGTCGCCGCGAACGCGCTCCGTCTGCAGGCGATCGCCTGGACCCTGCTCGTGCTGCAGCTTTTGAGCCTCGTGATCGGCGCGATCGCGAAGGCCGTTTCGACGCCGGCGCATCCGCTCCATCTCCAGGCGGGCTTTTCGATCGGCGGCTGGCTCGCCGTGTTCCTCACGTTCCTGCTCGCCCGCGTTTTCGCCGAAGGCACGCTCATGCGCGAAGACCTCGAAGGGACGGTCTGACGTGGGGATCGCCGTCAAGCTCGACGACCTCCTTCACGATCGGAGGATGACGCTGACCGAGCTCGCGGATCGGATCGGGATCACGCTGGCCAACCTTTCGATCTTGAAGACCGGCAAGGCGCGCGCGATTCGCTTCTCGACGCTCGAGGCGATCTGTGACGCGCTCTCGTGCCAGCCGGGCGACCTTCTCCGGTTCGAGTCGGAAGCGGGGGGCAAACGGAGCGCGAGCCGGTGAACGAGTTCCGGGAGGAGTAATGGCGGCGCCCCCGCGGAGACCCTGTCGATCGGGGGATAGGATCTCCGGCGAGTGAAACGGGTCCTCAACTTCATCGGCGGCGAGTTCCGGCCGCCCTGCTCGGGGCGATACCTTCCGGACGTCAACCCGGCGACGGGCCAGGTCTTCGCCGAAATCGCGGAGAGCGGCCCCGAGGACGTCGATGCCGCCGTCGCCGCGGCGTCCCGCGCGTTCGAGTCGTGGCGCCGGACACCCGCCGAGGAACGATCCCGGCTCCTGATCCGGGTTGCCGAGCTCATCGAGCGGAACTTCGACGAGCTGGCGCAGCTCGAGTCGGAAGACAGCGGGAAGACGATCGCGCTCGCCCGCCGGGTCGACGTTCCCCGCGCCATCCACAACTTTCGCTTCTTCGCGACGGCGATCCTGCACGCCGAAACGGCCTGCCACATGACGGACGACCGGGCGCTCAACTACACCATCCGACAGCCCCTCGGCGTCGCCGGGCTGATCTCGCCCTGGAACCTGCCGCTGTACCTTCTGACCTGGAAGATCGCACCGGCCATCGCCGCTGGGAATTGCTGTGTCGCGAAGCCTTCGGAGCTCACGCCGCTGACCGCCGACAGGCTTGCCGCACTGACCCTGGAGGCGGGCATTCCGCCCGGCGTCGTCAATATCGTGCACGGCCCCGGAGGAAGCGCCGGCCGCGCCCTCACGTCGCATCCGAACGTCCCGCTCATCTCGTTCACCGGGGGTACGAGAACGGGCGCGGACGTGATGGCCCGCGCGGGACCGCTCTTCAAGAAAGTGTCCCTGGAGCTCGGAGGAAAGAACCCGAACATCGTGTTCGCGGACGCCGATCTCGAGCAGGCCGTCGCGACGTCGATCCAGTCGAGCTTCGCCAACCAGGGGGAGATCTGCCTCTGCGGATCGCGTCTGTTCGTCGAGAGAACGATCTACGAAGACTTCGTCGAGCGCTTTCTCGAGGGGACGAAGAAGCTCCGGATCGGGGACCCGCAGGACACTGCGACCGACGTGGGCGCGCTCATCAGCGAGCCGCACCTTCGCAAGGTCGAAGGCTATGTCTCTCTCGCGAGAGAAGAGGGGGGCACCCTTCTCGTCGGCGGAAAGCGTCCCGGGAATCTCCCGGAGCGCGTCCGGGACGGTTACTTCCTGGAGCCGACGGTGATCGCGGGCCTCGACTGCCAGAGGCGCGTCATGCAGGAGGAGGTCTTCGGGCCCGTCGTCACCGTCACGCCCTTCGATTCTCCCGAGGAGGCGATTGCCTATGCCAACAGCACGCGCTATGGACTTTCGGCGAGCGTCTGGACCCGGGACCTCCAGAAGGCCCATCGGGTCGCCGCGGCGATCGAGAGCGGGACGGTGTGGGTCAACACGTGGCTACTGCGGGATCTTCGCGTTCCTTTCGGCGGAATGAAGGAAAGCGGCGTCGGGCGCGAGGGCGGGTTCGAATCGCTGGAGTTCTTCACCGAAGCGAAGAACGTCTGCGTCAAGTTGTGAGAATCGAGCACTCCGACAGGCATTCAGGAGGTGGAGAGTTGCTCAACCGGTCGTGCTCGTCTTTCCAATCTGTTGAAGACACCAGGCCGCGCTCTCACGGACCATCTTGTTCGAGCCCTTCGCTGCTTCCCGCAGGGAAGGAACTGCGACGTCCCCGAGTCGGACGAGCGACTCGCTCGCCTGTGACACGACGGCCATATCGGCATCGGCCAGGGCCCTCACCAGCGGATCTGCCGCCTCGCCGGCGCCGGTTTCGCCAAGCACCTCCGCGGCGGCGAGACGGATGGCGGCATCAGGATTGGTGAGTCCAGCTACGTAATGTGCG
>DASRPJ010000089.1:0-2796 GCA_035646435.1 Thermoanaerobaculia bacterium
GCGGCGCGCTCGCGCACCCCGCCGCGACGGCGAGTATCAGCACCGCGGCCGCTCGCGCTCCTACTGCCACCGGCTCCTCATCTCCTCCTGCTCGGAGGTGAGCGCGTCGATCGCGACGCCGAGGCTCTCGAGCTTCATCGCCGCGATGTCGCGGTCGATCTCGGGCGGCAGCGGATGGACGCCGGGCGCGAGCTCGCCCCGCTTCCGCGCGAGGTGGTGGATCGCGAGCGCCTGCACGGTGAAGGAGAGGTCCATGATCTCGACGGGGTGGCCGTCGCCCCCCGCGATGTTGACGAGGCGCCCCTCCGCGAGGAGGTGGAGCCGCCGGCCGTCGGGCAGCCGGTACTCGGTGATCTGGCGGCGCACCTCGCGCTTTTCCCGCGCCATCGCTTCGAGCGCCGGGACGTCGATCTCGGTGTCGAGGCCGCCGGCGTTCGAGAGAACGGCGCCGTCCTTCATTCGCTCGAAGTGCTCGCGCCCGAAGACGGCGTGGGTTCCCGTCGAGGTGATGAAGAAGTCCCCCCTTTCCGCGGCGTCGCGCAGGGGCATCACGAGGAAGCCGTCGGCCACCGCCTCGAGCGCGCGCACCGGGTCCACCTCGCAAACGACGACGCGCGACTGGAGACCCGCCGCCCGGCGCGCGAGCCCCTTCCCGCACCAGCCGTACCCGGCGATCACCACGGTCTTCCCGCCGAGGTAGAGGTTCGTGAGCGCGAGGATCGCCGTGAAGACCGACTGCCCGGTGCCGTAGCGGTTGTCGAAGAGGTGCTTGCACATCGCGTCGTTCCCGGCGATGACCGGGAAGCGCAGGACCCCGTCCCGCTCCATGTTGAGGAGCTTCGTGACGCCGGACGTCGTCTGTTCGGACGCGCCCCACACTTTCGGCAGCCTCGCCGTTTCCTTCGTGTGGAAGATGCGCGTCAGCTCCGCGCGGTCGTCGACGAGGAGGGCCGGGTCCGTGCGCACGGTGCCGATCAGGTACTCCTCGAACTCCGCCGCCGACGCGTCCGCCGCCGCGAACACGGTCACCCCCTCGAGCGCGACGGCGGCCGCGACGTCGTCCTGCACGTAGCCGGGCGCGGTCCCCGCGAGCGCGACGTTCGCGCCGGCCCGGTGGAGCAGGATCGAGAGGTACGCGGTCTTTGCCTCGAGGGGGACGCAGACGGCGACGTTGACGCCGCGGAGCGACCCGTCGCAGAGGCGCCGCTCGAAGGCGAGGTTCAGGACCGGCGCATGCTGCGCGACCCAGGCGATCTTCCGGGCGCCTTCCGGCGCGAGCCTCGGGTCGGCGACGACCGACGGGGAAGAGCTCATCGCCAGCTCCGGGCGTACTCGCGCTGCTCCGTCGTCGCCTGTTCGAGCCGCATGCCGAGGAGGTCGAGGCGCGCGAGCGCGATCTCCCCGTCGATGTCGGCCGGGAGCCGGTGCACCCCCGGCGAGAGCTCCGTGGCGTGTCGGGCGAGGTAGTGAACGGAGAGCGCCTGCACGGAGAACGACAGGTCCATGATCTCGACCGGATGTCCGTCGGACGCCGCGATGTTCACGAGCGCGCCCTGCGCGAGGAGGTGGATGCGCCGGCCGTCCGACAGGACGTACTCGGTGACGTGGCGGCGCACGTCCCGCTCTTCGGCCGCGAGACGCGCGAGCGCCGCGACGTCGATCTCGTGGGCGTAGTTCCCGGCGTTCGCGAGAAGCGCGCCGTCTTTCATGACCTCGAAGTGCTCGCGGCGGAGGACTCCGATCGACCCGGTCCCCGTCAGGAAGACGTCCCCCTGCGGCGCCGCCGCGCTCATCGTCTGAACCTCGAACCCGTTCGATGCCGCCTCGAGCGCCTTCACGGCGTCCACCTCCACGACGACGACGCGGGCGCCGAATCCGCGGCAATAGAGGGCGAGTCCCTGCCCGACCTGGCCGTAGCCCGAGACGACCACGGTTTTGCCCGCGAGGAGCAGGTTCGTCGCCGAGAGGATCGCCGTGAGCGTCGACTGTCCGGTTCCGTACCGGTTGTCGAAGAGGTGCTTGCAGCGCGCGTCGTTCGCGGCGATGACGGGGATCTCGAGCGCGCCCTCCCGCTCCATCGCCTTCAACCGGATGACGCCGCTCGTCGTCTCCTCGGAAGCGCCGCGGACGCCCGGCAGCAGGCCCCGGCGGTGCTGGTGGAGGCGAGTCACGAGCTCCGCGCCGTCGTCCACGATCAGGTCCGGGGCGAAGTCGAGCGTCGCGAGAAGGTGCTCGTCGAACGCCTCCGGAGACGCGCCGTGCACCGCGTGGACGGTCAAACCGCGCGCGACGAGCGCCGCGGCGACGTCGTCCTGCGTGGAGAGCGGGTTGCTTCCGGTGACCGCGACTTCCGCTCCGGCCTGGCGGAAGAGCCACGCGAGGTAGGCCGTCTTGGCCTCCAGGTGGACGGCGATCGCGATCCGACGTCCCGACAGCGCGCCGTCACCGAGCCGGCGGGCAAACGAGTTCATCGTGTGGGCGTGCTGCGCGACCCACTCGATCTTGCGCTCCCCTTCCGGGGCGAGGGAAAGGTCGCGGATCGTGGACGCGCGCGGCATGCGGGGCCCGGATCGTAGCAAATGCCCACGCACGGCATGTCATCCCGACGCTCCGCCCTTACCTGTCATCCCGAGCCCTTCCTTCCTGTCATCCCGAGCCCTTCCTTCATGTCATCCCGAGCCCTTCCTTCCTGTCATCCCGAGCGAAGCGAGGGATCTGTGCCCCTCTCGAAAGAGGGGACCAGATTCCTCGTCGCTTCGCTCCTCGGAATGACGGTGAGAAGAGTTGTCATCCCGA
>DASRPJ010000090.1:0-5452 GCA_035646435.1 Thermoanaerobaculia bacterium
GCTCCTCGTACGACGGATGAAGGTCAGGTCCATCGACAAGGTCCATGTATCGACGGACCGCCGAGCGCCGGGTCGAGCCTAGCGTTGGCAGGGCCGCGTCGAGATCGAGCCAGGTGGGGCCGCTTCCTCTGCGGTAATAGCGGTCGCTCGACCACGAATACTTCGAGGCGTCCTCAACGACACTCGCGGCGACTGGATTGAGGTGGATGTACCGGATCAGGGCCAGAAGGTATCGATCCTCCTGTACGAGGAAAGCCTTGTATCTGCCCTGAAAGAGGTGCCCGACCCGCGCGTGGCGGCGGTTGAACCACTGGGTGTAGGACGACTGAAGTCCCGCCATCACTCGGGAAAGGGGAACCGCGCCCGAGCGGACCGCCAGATGAACGTGGTTTGTCATCAGACAGTACGCGAGGAGCTGGAACCGAAACCGTTCGCGGTAGTGACCAAGCCGATCGAGATATTCGCGACGATCCAGATCGTCACGAAAGATAGCCCGCTGCTCATTTCCGCGAGCGGTGACGTGGTAAATCGCGCCCGGAAACTGCAATCGCGGCGGGCGTGCCACGTCAGCCGTGCTCCTCGCGATCGCGCCAGCACCCCACCGCTCAAGAGTTGTCGCGAGCAATCCCCGCGGAAGGAGGCCGGAAGCCCGAGACCGGCCCGGGCGGGGAAAAAGTCAGAGAATCAGGACTGACCCCAGCTCTAAATCTCGCGGAAGAAGAACCGATCCAGGACTGACAGCCTCTCGCCGCGGTCGAAGTCGGGGTCGCAGATCCAGAGCGCGGCGGCGATCGAGGACGCGAGGGAGTTGCCGTCCTGCGGGGTGAAGCAGAACCCCACGACCTCGCGGTCCCCGTGGACCGTCACGGTCGGCTTCGCCACGACGGCCTGCGAAAAGATCCTGCCGTAGTAACCGTGGTCCCGCCCGAACGAGAAGATCTGGTTCGCCGAGCGCTTGTCCGTCATCGCGATGCGCGGGTTGGCTTCGAGCCTGGCGAGAACCTGTTCCCGGGTGAGCGGAGAGGAAAGGTTCATGTCGAACCAGAGCGAGTGCATGTACTGGGTGTTCAGCTTCATCGCGGACGAGAAGATCGGAGGCTTCCACCCCATCGTCTCGAAGAGGTGGTAGGCGTCCCGCGCGTGGTGGGTGCCGAACTCCGGGTCGTCGTGCTTGCCGGCGGACGGCGCGGGGCAGAAGCTCGAGTCCTGTGACACGTCGTTGGCGCGCCGCAGGCAGACGAAACGCCCCGACTCGAGCTTGAGCTCGCCCTCCTCGGAGGCGAGCGTCTTGATCAGGGTCGCGATGTTGTGGGTGTTGCAGGAGACGATCTGGAGAAAGCGGTCTTTCCCGGGGACGAGCGCCTCCTCGTTGATCCCGATCGCGTAGGGTTTCCCGAAGCCGAACTCGCTACCCTGCGCGATGAACCCGTTCGGTCCGGCGATTCGCTCGTAGATCTTCTTGTTTTCGTTTCCCGCGGGCGTGCAGTCGATGACGACGGTCGCGCGCTCGAGCGCCTCGACCGCTTCGTAGGAAACCTTGTGCCCCAGCGCCTCGAAGTCGGCGGTCTTGTCCGCGTCCACGGCCAGGTGCGCCCCGCGGCGCATCAGGTGGCTGACCTTCGCCCGCTCGGTCGTCATCGGGGTGCGCTTGTGGAACGTGATCTCGTCGATTCCGAGGTGGCGTTTGAAGTCGGCGAAGAACCCGATCAGCGGCTCGCCGATCGTGCCGGTCCCCACCACGTGTACGATTCTGCTCATGTGCGCGTCTCCTGTGCTTCCGGATGCCCGGCGGCCGGAAGAATACGCCGACGCGGGCGATTCGCCAACGCGGGAGCGGGGATCGACCGGACGGCTCGAAGCGTTCCTCTTCCGCGGCCCGGCCGGAAACATCGAGGGCCTCTGGAAGGAACCGGAAGGCGCTCGCGCCGGATCGGCGGTGTTCGCGCACCCGCACCCTCTCCACGGCGGCACGCTTCACAACAAGGTCGTCTTCCGCGCCGCGAAGACGCTCGCGCGCGCCGGGTACGGAGTCCTGCGCTTCAACTTCCGCGGCGTCGGCCTCTCCCAGGGCCGGTACGACGAGGGGCGGGGCGAGGCCTCGGACTTTCGCGCCGCGCTCGACGAGGCCGAGCGCCGGGGCGGAGGACCTCTTCTGGCGGGAGGGTTCTCGTTCGGATCGGCCGCGGCGCTGCGCGCGGTCCCGGGAGACGAGCGGGTGCGCGCTTTTCTCGGCGTCGGCGTGCCGCTCGCGAGCCTGAGAGCCGACCCTCCTCCGCTTCCGACCGTGCCCGCGCTCTTCGTCACGGGCTCCGAGGACGTCCACGGGCCGCCCGCTCTGCTCCAGGAGTGGGCGCGCGGCGCCGGACGGATCGTCATCGTGCCCGGCGCCGACCATTTCCTGGAGGGGAAGCTCGGGGCGCTGGAGGCCGCGATCCGGGACTTTCTCGCGGAGCTTCGCGGGAGTGACCTGTGAGCAAGCCGCGGAAAATAAACCTGTCCCCTTTTCGACCGGGAGGGGCCGCCCCGTGACCGAGGTTTCCCCGCCCCTCTCGGACGATACGCGGCGCCAGCTCCTCGATCTCGCGCGTGCGACGCTGGAGGCGCAGTTCCGCGGGGAGCCGCCGCCGCGCCTCGCGTCGGACCGCTCCGAGCCGTTCGGGGAGTCGCGGGCGCTCTTCGTTACGTTGAGGCGCGAGGGCCGCCTCCGGGGGTGCATCGGGACGCTCGCGCCGGAGGGCGACCTCGCTCGCACGGTCCCGAAGTTCGCGCTGCGCGCGGCGTTCGAGGATCCGCGGTTTCCGCCGCTCGCCTCCCACGAGCTTCCCGCGTGCGCCATAGAGATTTCCGTCCTGACCGCGCCGCGGCTCGTCGACGACGTGGAGGACATCGTCGTCGGCCGCGACGGACTGATCCTCGAGCTCGGCGGCCGGCGCGGTCTGCTTCTTCCGCAGGTCGCGACCGAGTGGGGCTTCGACCGCGAGACGTTCCTATCCGAGCTCTCGCAGAAGGCGGGACTTCCGCCGGATGCGTGGCGTTATACGCAAGCGCGGCTCTTCTCGTTTCAGGCCGAGGTGTTCTCGGAGGAGGAGCTCGCCTCACGATGACGGGCCGCGGGACCGGAAACCGTCAGAAGACGGTCGTCGCTCCACGGGGGGCGCGGGGAGGGGAGAGGCGTGTCAAGGTGACGATCCCCAGAAAGCCGCCTGTCCCGCGACGAGAAGAGACTCCTCAGTCCACTCCGCGCTCGGGCCGCGAGGACGACATCTCGCGCGAGTAGAGCAGTAGGGCCGCGGCGACGGCGGCGTTCAGCGAGTCGACGGGAGGCCGCATCGGGATCGAGAGGCGGCGGTCGAGGTACCGGTACGCTCCCGCCGGAAGCCCCGTCCCTTCGGCGCCGATGACGACGACCGAGCGCTCGGGCGGCGGCGAAACGAACGCGTTCTCGCCCCCTTCCGAGACCGCTCCGCAGATCGCGCGGCCGTCGTCGCGGGCGGAAACCGCGAACGCCTCGAACGAGACGCGGCCGGACACCGGCAGCCGCAGGACGCTGCCGGCGCTTCCGCGCACGGCGCGCGGATGGAAAAAGTCCGCGGTGCCCGGCGCGCCGACGACCCCCGCGGCTCCGGCCGCCTCCGCGACGCGCACGATCGCCCCGAGGTTGCCCGGGTCCTGGATGCCGAAGACGAAAACGACGGGTCCGGTCCGCGCGAGGATCTCCGCCGTGGGAACGTCGCGGCGCTTCGCGACGGCGATCACGTGCTGCGGCGTGTGGGCGTCGGCCAGCCTCTCGAGGACGGCCCGGGAGACGAGGCGGGGGCGCGTCGACGTGAGGAGCGCGAGCCGCCCGGGACGGACGCTCTCGTCGTGGAGGACGTGATCGAGCGGTGTCCCCGCGGCGACGGCGTCCAGGATCGACTTTTCCCCTTCGAGGAGGAGGTGCGTGCGCTCGTCGAGCGCCCGGGCGATCTGCCGGATGAGCGGGTTCGTCGGAGACTCGATTGCTCCCACGAACGGCATGCTATAACCCGCCGCGATGAAGTCTTGGCGCGAACGGCTCTCCTTGCCAGCAGTGATCGCGACCGGCGCTTCTCCGACGTCCGCGCTCTGGACGTTCCCGACGATGATCGGGGCCGCGTTCCTCGTCGCCTGGGGAGCGGAGGCGGCAGAATTTCTCATTTCCCAGGGCCTTGCCCTCGCGATCCTCGCGCTCATTCAGACGATGCCCGAGTTCGCGGTGGAGGCCGTCATCGCCTGGAAAGCGGGGAAGGACCCGGACATGGTCCACCTCGCGATCGCGAACTTTACGGGAAGCCTTCGCCTCCTGACCGGGCTCGGCTGGCCGATGATCTACGGCGTCGCCGCTTTCTACTCCCGAAAGCGGCACAAGAAAAAGCTCGGCTCCATCCACCTTCACGACGACCACGCGGTGGAGGTCGTCGGGCTCCTCCCGCCGCTCGCCTATTTCGTCGTCGTCTGGGCGAAGGGGAGCCTGTCGCTCGTGGACGCGGCGATCCTGACGTCGACTTACGCGGCGTATCTGTGGGTCCTGCTCAAGATGCCGGTGCGCGAGGAGATGATCGAGCAGGACGAGGAGATCCCGCGCGTCTCCCGCTGGGCGCTCTCGTTCAAGGGCTGGAAGCGGTGGGCGGCGGTCGGGTCGCTCTTTCTCGCGGGCGGCGCCGCCATCTTCCTGGTCGCCGAGCCTTTCCTCGCCTCGATGATGAGCCTGGCCGTGACGTTCGGCATCTCCCAGTTCGTCTTCATCCAGTGGGTCGCCCCGTTTCTCTCGGAGTTTCCCGAGAAGACCTCCGCGTTCGCGTGGGCGCGGCGCGTGACGCGCGCGCCGGTCGCCCTCATGAACATGGTCTCCTCGAACATCAACCAGTGGGGGGTGCTGTCGGCGCTCCTTGCGGTGATCTACTGCTGGAGCAAGGGGGACACGGGCCCGCTCCCGTTCGACGAGTTCCAGCGGCTCGAGATCCTGCTGACGATTCTCCAGGCGTTCCTCGGATGGATCTTCCTCTCCTCGATGAGCCTCGCGGCGTACGAGGCCATCGGTCTCTTCGCCCTGTGGGTGCTCCAGTTCACCGTCCCGTCGCTGCGCGAGGAAATGCTCTGGGTCTACTCCGCCTGGATCGTGATCGAGCTCGGCCTGATCCTTACGGGCAAAAAGAAGATGACCGCGTTCGCGGGCTTCGCGCGCGCGTGGGCGAAGAGGCGGTGAAATCGCCCCGCCTCTCCCGCCGGGCCGCCGCTTTGGGACCCTCTCCCACGACGGCCGTCGCGCGGAGGGCGAAAGCGCTCGCCGCGCAGGGCGTCGACGTCGTGGACCTCGGGCTGGGGGAACCCGACTTCTCGACGCCCGACTTCGTAAGCCGCGCCGGCATCGCGGCGATCGAAGAAGGGCGTACCCGGTATACGGACGTCGCCGGCGACCCGGAGCTGCGCGACG
>DASRPJ010000091.1:0-20785 GCA_035646435.1 Thermoanaerobaculia bacterium
GGCCCACGACGCGAGCGAGGGGAGATCGCTCCTCGAGTCCGAGCCGGACGTGTACCTCTTCGACATGCGGCTTCCGCCTTCCGGAGAGGTCGAAGAGGGACTGAGCCTCCTGACCGAGGTCCGGCGGCGTCAACCCGACGCGACCGTCGTGATGATGTCGGGAGAGGGAGAGCGGAAACACGCGCTGAAAGCCATGGAGCTCGGCGCTTTCGACTTCTTCCAGAAACCCCTCGATCCGGCCGAGGTGCGGGTCATCCTCGGCCGCGCCCTCGAGCGGCGACGGATCCTCGCGGAGAACCGGCTCCTTCGCGAGCAAGCCCACGGCGGCGGCTCCTTCGGCAAGCTCATCGGCAAGAGCCCGCCCATGCGTCGCCTCTTCCGCGAGATCGAAAAGGTCGCTCCGAGCGACGTCACCGTCCTCGTCTCTGGAGAGAGCGGCACCGGCAAGGAGCTCGTCGCCCACTCGATCCACGCGGCGAGCCTGCGGAAGGACCGTCCCTTCGTCGCGGTCAACGTGTCCGCGCTGCCGGAGTCGCTCGCGGAAGCCGAGCTCTTCGGCCACGAGAGGGGCGCGTTCACGGGCGCCGTCGCTTCCCGCCCGGGCCGCTTCGAGCTCGCGCACGGGGGTACCCTGTTCCTGGACGAGATCGGGACGCTCTCCCCGAGCGTGCAGTCGAAGCTCCTGCGGGCGCTCGAGAGCCGCGAGATCGAACGGGTCGGGGGACGGCGGACGATCCCGGTGGATTTCCGTCTCATCTCCGCGACCAACGAGGACCTCGAAGCGCGGGTGCGCGACTCCACCTTCCGGGAAGACCTCTTCTACCGTATCAACACGATTCCGATCCGGATCCCGCCGCTCCGCGAGCGGGGCAGCGACGTGCTCGCTCTGGCGGAGCACTTCCTGGACCGGTTCGCGGATCGTCACCGGCGCCCGGAGAGAAGGCTCTCGGCCGCCGTCGTCGAGCGTTTCCAGAGCCACCCCTGGAAGGGCAACGTCCGCGAGCTCGAGCACGTCGTCGAGATGCTGGTTCTTTTTGCCGAGGGGGATGAGATCACCGAGCAGGACCTCCCGCGAGCTCTCCGGGAGGTTTCGGCGAAACGCGGCGGCGACGTCGCCTTCGCCGAGGCCGTGGCAGCGTTCGAAACCCGGCTGCTCGCCGACACGATCGCGGAGGAGGGGGGCGTGAAGGCGAAGGCGGCGCGGCGTCTGGGTCTCGACGCGAACCAGATCAAATACCTTTGCCGGAAGTACGGTCTCTGAAGGTGAAAAAGTCACGTTCGGATGAGTAATTCATCGATTGCCGACGTCCCCGGCTGACTCGAGTATTGACCCAAAGCTCTGGAAACAGTGCAGTTGTGTTAGATGGATCGGGGAGCTTCGCGGTGGTCCCCGTTTTGCGAAACAGAGTGCAGAGGAAAGGAGAACCAACAATGTCGAAGGAAGTGAAAATCGAGCTCACCGAGGCGCAGAAGGCGAAGATCAAGGCAGCCACCGGGAAGGACATGTCCGAGCTCAAGGTGACGAGCGCCGGAGCGAACCTGGCGGTCTCGGCGAGTGAAAAGTCCCCCCGGGGCGCGGCAATCGGCGAAGCCGGGATGCGCGGCGCCGAGGTCGGCGAGGCCGGGATGCGCGGAGCGGAGATCGGTGAGGCCGGTCTGCGCGGCGCCGAGGTCGAAGAGGCGGGTCTGCGCGGGGCCGAGATCGGCGAGGCGGGTCTCCGCGGTGCCGAGATCGAAGAGGCCGGTCTGCGTGGCGCCGAGATCGAGGAAGCGGGTCTGCGCGGCGCCGAGATCGGGGAGGCGGGTCTCCGCGGCGCCGAGATCGAGGAGTCCGGGCTGCGTGGCGCCGAGATCGGCGAGGCCGGTCTCCGGGGCGGTGGCGGACCCGAAGGCCAGTAACTCGATCGAGACGAGTTTCGGGAAGAGCGCCCCGGCGAACCGGGGCGCCTTTTTTTTTCCTGGGGACGGTGCGGGAGCGGGGTAGAAATTCAACCGGTGGTGAGTAATTCACCGGACCCGGCAAGGAACCCGCCGCCGCGTGTATTTTGAAGTCCTTTGGATTGAGTTAATTGGGAGAGCGGCCCCCTTTCCGGGGATGTGGTCCTCTTCTTGCGATATCCGAGGTCAAGAGGAAAGGAGAACAACACAAATGGCGAAAGAAGTGAGAGTTCAACTCACGGCGGAACAGAAAGCCAAGATCAAGTCGGCCATCGGAAAGACGATGACCGAGATTCGGGTCTCGAGCCTCGGGAAGAACGTGGCGGTTTCGCCGGGCCAGAAGACGACCCGGTTGAGCGAGCATGGGCTGCGTGAAGAGGGCCTCCGGGAAGAGGGTCTCCGGGAAGAGGGTCTCCGCGAGGAGGGTCTCCGCGAGGAGGGTCTCCGGGAAGAGGGTCTCCGTGAGGAGGGTCTCCGGGAAGAGGGTCTCCGCGAGGAAGGTCTCCGCGAAGAGGGTCTCCGCGAGGAAGGCCTGCGGTCCATCTAACCAGCGCCGGTTTTCACGAAGAGCGCCCCGAGGAATCGGGGCGCTCTTTTTTTTCGCCGCGGGCGAGCCCTACCAGACCATCGTTCGAAGCCAGCGCCAGAAGATCCGCCAGCCGCGGAGCGCGAAGGCCTCGCGGTCCGAGCGGATCTTCACCCGCGCGGCTGCTCCGGGGAGGAGCTTTCCGTCCGCATTGTCGAAAACCGCCAGGACCGTGAAACGGTCCGGCATCGCCGTCGGCGCGTTCGGACCGGCGCCGGCCTTCACCGTCGCGGGGGCACCCGCGGTGGCGGAGGAGATCCTCTCGACCGACCCTCGCCGCGATCCCAGGGGGCTCGTTCGAACGAGAGCCGATACGGGCTGCCCGGGCTTCAGATAGGAGAGCAGGCGCTCGGAGACGCCGATCTCGGCAGCCATCCTCCGCGTGTCTCCGATCTCGAGGAGATCGGAGCCCGCAAGCACGAAGCGCCCGGCGAGGTCCTCCGGCCGGTGGGTCATCACGCGGCCGGCGATCGGGCTCCGGAGCAGGAGGTACCCTCGGCGGGACTCGCTGCTGCGGAGCCCGACGGCCGCCGACTCCGCCCGGCGGTCGGCCTGGAAGGCGAGTGCCGGATCGGCCGACGCCCGTGCGCGGCTCGTCTCCTTCTCGAAGAGGTTGCGCTCGAGCGTCAGGCGCTCTTCCTGCTCCCGGGCGTCGGGGCTCTCGAGACGCAGCAGAGGCTGGCCCGGTCGCACGGAGTCGCCTTCCCGGACGAGGACCTGCGCGACCATCGCCTCCTCCGGCGCCCCGAGCGTGGCGCGGGCGACGGGACGGAGGAAGGAGTCCGCCCGGATGGTGTGGCGCGACCAGGGAAGGAAGAGGAGCGCGAAGATCGCGACGCCGGCCACGATCAGCAGGGTCCGGCTTCTCGGAGACATCATGAGCTCCTTCTTGTCGAGGTAGATGAGCTTCCCGATCCGCGTGAGCTGGCGGACTCGCTTGCGGAAGATGTAGTAGAGCGTGAGAAGGATCAGGACGACGGCGATGTCCGGAAAGTACTTCTCGTAGAAGTTGGAGACCCATCCGGCGATGAGGATCATGATCGTCGCCGTGTAGGCGATCGAAAGGCTCCCGTAGATCCAGTAGACGCGCTTCTTGCGCGGGGGGAGCGGCGGGATGTCGATGGGCAGTCGGAGGACGTGTTTCTGGAACGACTGGGCGATGTATCGGAACGCACCCTCGCGCATGCCGGGCATTTCCAGGTAGCTCGCGAGGGCGTTGTAGCCGTCGACCTTGATCAGCGGGTTGATGTTGAAGAAAACGGTGGCGAGCCCCGTCAGGAGCATCGTCTTGTAGGCGAGCTCGTGGGTGAGCGTGTCGGGATAAGAGACGACCCAGAGGAAAGTCGCGAACGCGCAGATGATCGCCTCGATGTAGATGCCGGCGACGGTCACCCAGAACTTGTGCCACTTGTTCGGAAACATGAACGAGTCGGACGTCTCGCAGTAGAAAACGGGCGTGAAATAGAAGAGCGCCATCCCGATGTCGTGGACCTCGCCGCCGTACATCTTCACGACGTATCCGTGCGCGTACTCGTGGATCGCGCCGATGACGCAGAGGATCGCGAAGAACTGCAGGATGTCGGCGAGCGGCTTACCGATGAACGTATAGAGCTCGAGGGTCTCGGCCCAGATCTGGGCGCCGTTCTGGATGAAGACGCTCACCGTCCAGACCGAGGCCGCCAGAACGACGAAGACGACGGGTGGCGTCCAGATCCAGCGGACGTACTTCACCGTCCGCGTGAGGAAGCGGTCGGGGTCGATCAGGTGGAACATGATGAAGAAGACGTTGAAGCCCTCGGTCTTCTGCTCCGCCTTGCGCCGCTTGAAGCTCGAGCCCTTGTCGAGGAGCGCGAGGTTCGCTTCGACGACCGACTGTTCGAGGAGCTCCATCCGCCGCAGCGACTCTTCGTACGAGAGGACGAGGTTGATCGAGACGGGCTTGCGGACGGTCCGGTTGTAGTCGTCCAGGATCTGCTGGCGGGTCCGCTGTCCGTCGAAGAGCCGGATGAGACCCCACTCCACCTCCCGGAACATGAAGTACTTGTGCGTCTCGGGATTCTTGACGATGAAGTTGACGTCACCCATCTGGACCTGGCGGCGGATGCGCAGGTCCTTCCGCAGCCCGGGGCGCTCGTCGGGAGGTCCGTGTCGGTCGGCGAGGGCGCGGGCCGCCTCCTCGCGGCTCGCCGCGGAAACCAGACCGCGGGGACGGGCGGCGCTCACGGGGCCGATTCCCTCAGGGAAGGATCGGCCAGATCTTCGACCAGATCCACCGCGCCGGCTTCCGCAGGACGGCGAGAAGGATCGGCCGGCGTCCGTCGGAGATCTTCGCCTTCCCGAGCATGCCCGTCTTCAGGAACCCCTCCGGGTTCTCGATGCGAACCTCGGCGATCACGAAGCGCTCTTTGCCCTCCTCGCGGACGACGGGCGACACCCGGGTCACCGTCCCGCGAAACAGCCGCGTCGGGTACGGGTTCAGCTTGACGGCGACCGGCTCTCCCGTCGTCAGGAGCCCGGCGTCGCGCTCGTCGACCGCCACTTCCGCGGTGACGTTCCGGACGTCGGCGACGACGCAGAGCTCGGTCCCCCTCGGGAAGAACTGGCCGACTCTCTCCTCGACCCGCGGGGTCACGATCACGCCGTCGACCGGCGCCCGGATGCGCGTGCGGGCGAAGCGGTCCGCCTCGAGCGCGATGCGCGCGTTCAACTCGTCGCGCTTCGACTGCGCCTCGAACATCGAGCCGGCATCGCCCGCCTCGCGGTAGCGGGCGACCTCGCTCTCGGCGATCGCCATGTCCGCGCGCGCCTCTTCGAGGGCGGCGACGTACCTTTCGTCCGCCAGCGTGGCGATGACGTCGCCGGCCTTGACGACGTCGCCCTCGCGCTTCTGGACGGAGGAGACGACGCCGTCCACCGCCGCGGTGACCGCGGCGCGGCGGCCGGGCAGCACGCGGGCCGGGCCGGAAAGCCGGGTGCGCCACGGCACGACGAGCAGGAGCGCCAGGACCCCCACGGTTCCGAGCACCCACGCGAGCCGGCGCCGCTTCGGGATCCCGAGGAGCTTCTGGCGCCTCTCGAGGAGCGGTTTCCAGAAGCCCGCGAGCGGGACCTCCTGGTAGAGCTGCGCGTTGCGAACCGCGACCGTCGCCTGGTTCACGAGGATGTCGAGCAGGTCGCGGGTTCCTTCCCCCACGAAGAGGGGAGTCTTCTTCTCGAAGGAGAGGACGCCGAGCTTGCCCTCCTCGTCCTTCAGGAACAGGCCGTAAAAGGATCGGTACCCGGTTTCCTGAAAGTAGGCGCGGAACTTCTCCTCCGTCTCCGGACGCTCCGTCACGATGCGGCCGTCGCTCTCCTGGGTCACGGCGACGGAAGTACCGCTGAAGTAGATCCACTGCAGCAGTGACTCGAGCCGCTGGATCTTTGGATCCTTCCTATCGAGCTTCGCCTTTCCGCTTACGGCCCCGATCCGGACCTTCCCCCGCTGCATGATCGCAATCGCGGAGCGGTCGTACGCGATCAGCGGCGCGATCGCGTTCACGATGGTGGTCATCACCTTGTCGAGGTCGAGCGTTGCCGTGATCTCCCGGCTGACCGTGAGCAGCGCGTCGAGCTCTTCGACCTTCTTCTCCGCCTCGTGCTGCCGCGCATTGCGCAGCGCCCGAACCGCCTGCCGACCGAGGTCCTGGAGCAGCTCCTCGTCCTCCGGCGTGAACTCGGGATGCCGGCCGCGCTTGTTCGCGAGGACGAGCGCGCCGACCGCGGCGCCTTCCTCGACGAGCGGCAGGGCCATCACCGACCGCACGACGTAGCCCGGGTTCTCGGAGGAAAGAGGATCCTTCTCCGGCACCCGATTGCGGCGGACGATCGTCTGCTCGGCCAGCACGTCTCCGACGATCGACGCCCCCACGGCGGCCGGAGGGTTGTCGACGTCGTAGTTCTCGTTCACGGCGGTCGCGGACAGCACGACCTCCGATTCGCGGGGCTCGAACGACCAGAGCGAGCAGACTTCCGCCGTCGCCATGTCCCCCGCTTTTCGAGCGATCAGCGCCGTCAGCAGGACGTGGTCGATCGTGGAGCCGAACGCCTTCGAGAGGTCGTAGAGGTTCGTCAGCCGCTCGATCGCGTGGAGCATCCCCACGGTCTTCCGCTCGGCGCGAAGGGCCCGGGAAAGGGCCGGGGCCGCGTGCTCCACGAACCCGCGAAGACGCTCGAGCGGTTCGGAGGCTTCGGGCCGTTTTCGAAAGCAGAGCGCGAGGACCCCGACGACCGTGGCCTCGGCCTCCAATGGCACCGCGAGACAGCTCTCCATCCCTTCCGGAAGGTTCTTCAACCAGGAGTCCTGGGAAGAGGCGAAGTCCGTGCGCTGGAGCAGCACCGGCTTGCGCTCGACCGTCAGAGCCCCGACGAAGCCCTCTCCCTTCGGGACGGAGCGGCGAAGAAACCGCTCGGCTCCGGGGCCGTACGCCCCGATGCAGAGATAGAGCGGATTGACCGGGTCCGGCGCCCACAGGAGCGCTGCGTCGGCGTGCGCGAGCTCCGCGCTCCACTTCGCGGCCCAGCCCGACGTCTGGGAGAGGTTCTCGCAGAGGGCGAGCTCGGCCAGGGCCGAGGCTTCGGCGCGAGCGTCGAGCCGATCCCTGCCGGGTCCTTCTCGCCCATCGGACATCGAATCCCCCCGACTCGAACCCGTGTTCGAGGTCCTCGCGATCCGCCGAAACTCCCTAGAAGCTCGAAATCGCCGTGGAAAGGTCGTCGTGCAGCTCGAACACGGAGTCGAGCTTCGTCATCTCGAGCAGCTTGCGGATCTGCGGGCCGGCGTGGACGAGCTTCGTCTGACCGCCTTCCTTCTGCGAGTTCGTGAGGGCACGCACGAGGGCGCCCAGGCCGGAGCTGTCCAGGAACCCGACGCCTTTCAAGTCGACGAGGAGTTGGACCTTCCCCTCCTCGAGGAGTCGGGTCACGGTCTTCTTGAAGGTCGACTCCGCCTCGCCGATGACGAGGTCTCCGTTCAGGGTCAGTATCGTGACCCGGTCGTTCTCCGTCGTTTTCAGATCCATAGGGTGGGGCGGATTATGTCCAAAAGGGGGGGCGAGGTCCACGAAGAAAAGACAGGGCCCTCCGCGCGCCGACCCGACCGCACGGGTTGAGGCTGTCGCAGGCCGGGGGTCCGGCGAAACTGGAGCCGACGGTCGGACTTGAACCGACGACCTGCGGTTTACGAAACCGCTGCTCTACCAACTGAGCTACGTCGGCGCGAAGCGGGAGCGGGGAGTTTAAGGAAACCCGAATTCCCCGTCAACGCGAAAGGGTGCGCACGGGGCGCGCGACGCGGCCGCGGGGCGCGACAGGGACCACGGGGGGACGCGGCGCCCCGGGCGGAGTCGCGAGCCCGACCTCCTCCCGCAGCAGGAAGAGACCCCCGGCGCCGTCGATGTTGCTCACGAGCATCGTGCCGCTCGGGAGGAAGGGGTAGACGCCCCACGCGCCGTGAAACTGCGCGTTGTCGCTCGTCGGGTACGTGTCGAAGAACGCGACCTCGCGCGGCGCGGTGGGCACGTTTACGTCGAGGATGGTGAGCCCGCGCTCGTAGTAGGACACGTAGAGTCGATTGCCGACGACGTAGCCGTTGTGCTCGATCGCCGGGGTCGTGCTCGTCCAGACCGCCGCGACGGTGGGAAAGCCGATGTCGGTGATGTCGAGGACGCGGATCCGCGAGTTGCCACCGAGGGTGAGCTCGTCCCCCTCGTCGAAGCTGAACAGGTAGTTCCCGTCGCGAGAGATCCAGCCGGAGTGCGCGTAACCGATCTCGTCGTAGACGAGGCCGCCGAGGACGATCGGATTCGCCTTGTCCGTGAAGTCGAGGACGCGGAGGGCGTGACCGCCCCAGTCGAAGACGACCTCGCAGGGGTCATGGCCCGGGGCGCACCGGGAGGTCCGCGACCCGCGGAAGACGCCGGCCCACGCGTCGTGGACGTACGAGCTCGTGTGCCGGCCGCGGATCGTCGGCGCGACCGGGTTCGAGAGGTCGAGCGCGAGGAACCCCTGGTCGGAGCCCTGGATGTAGAGCACCGGAGCAACGTCGATGACGTTCGAGGCGCCCGACCTCGGGTCGGTGTTCGCGAGGAAGATCGTATGTGCCGTGTCGAAACCCCGGAACGTTGCGGCGAGCGAGACCGACGACGGAAGGTTCGAGAGGTCGATGATCTGAAGACCGGCCGTCGGCGCCTCGCTGACGACGTAGGCCCACGCCTCGTGGCGGTTGCCGGCGGCGTTCCACCGCTGGTAGACCTTCGCCTCGCGCCAGGGCGACGTCGGACCGGGGACCGCGCCGACGACCCGGGGGGCCGTGGGATCGGTGACGTCCACGATCGCGGTGCCGCTATTCAGTCCGATGACGGCGTACTCCCGGGCGTCGTCGAGATCGACGAAGCCCCAGAGGTTGCTGCCCGAGCGGGCTTCCGCCTGGAGCACGCCGAGCGGCAGAAAAGAAGAGAGCTCGACGCCGCGGCAGGGGAACACTCCGGCGGCGCGCCCGTCCACGCAGGCCGCGGGCGCCTGGAGCCGGGCGAGCGCCTCGAGCGCGCCGGGATCCACGGTGAGGGCCTGTCCGACGCCGCCCGACGAAGGCTCCTCGTGAGCGGGGGAGAGCCCGCGGCCGGGGGGCTCGCGGCGCTCGCGGGGCGGCGCCGGCGCGAGACCGAGCAGAGAGGAGAGGCCGAGCGTGGCAAGCCCGACCAGAAGTCGTCGATTCATTTGAACGGAAAACCGGGAGACGCTCCCGCCGATTCCAGGTTGGCGCCCCGCCGGGTCAGTCGAAGCGGACGGAAACCACCTTCGAGCAGCCCGGCTCTTCCATCGTGACGCCGTACATCGCGTCGGCGGTCTCCATCGTTCGCTTGTTGTGGGTGACGGCGATGAACTGCGTCTCGTCGGTCATTTCACGCAGAAGCCGGGTGAAGCGGTCGATGTTCGCCTCGTCGAGCGGCGCGTCGACCTCGTCCAAGATGCAGAACGGCGACGGGCGGTACCGGAAGATCGCCATCAGGAGCGCGATCGCGGTCAGCGCCTTTTCTCCACCGGAGAGGAGCTGGATCGACTGGTTCCGCTTGCCCGGCGGCTGGGCGATGATCTCGACCCCCGACTCGAGCGGATCGTTCTCGTCGAGGAGACGCATCTCCGCCATCCCGCCGCGGAAGAGCCGCGTGAAGGTCTCGTTGAAGTTTGCGTTGATCGCCGCGAACGCTTCCGAGAAGCGCTCGGCGGACGTTGCGTTGATCTTCCGGATCGACTCCTGGAGCTCGTTGACCGACCGGACGAGGTCGTCTCGCTGCGTCGTCAGGAACGTCAGGCGCTCCGATTCGACCCGGTGCTCCTCCCAGGCGAGCAGGTTGACGGGGCCGAGCTTCTCGAGCGACGCGGCGATTTCCGTTGCCTCGGCCTCGAGCCTCCCGAGCGCCTCCGGCGAGCGGTCTTCGGGAGGCGCGAGCTCTTCCGGGGCGGTCCCGAACTCCTCGCGCGTCTGCGCAACCAGGTGGTCGAGGTCCGACGCGACGCGAGTGGACGCCACCTCCGCCTCGAACCGCGCTTCCCGAACGACGTCGAGCGCCGCGCGCGCCGCTTTCGCCCCCTCTTCCCCGGCTTCCGCGAGCGCCGCCGCCGTTTCCGCGGTCCGCGCCGCGAGCTGGAGCTCCGAGCTCCGCTGGTCGCGAAGGACCACGTTGCCCTTCCGGCGCTCCGACGTCGACTCGTCGTCTCGCGCGAGCTCGACCGCCCGGGCCGCGAGGCGCTCGATCTCCTCGTTGGCCGCCTGCGCACGCCGCTGGAACAGCCGCTGCGAGTCCACGAGCGCTGCGAGCGCCGCCTCGAGGGACCGCCGACGCTCGGCGGCGACCTCCGCTTCCGTCCGCCGGTGCGCGAGATCTTCGGAGGCGGAGCTCGCTCCCGCGCGGGCTTCTCCGAGGGATCCGGCCAGAGCATCCGCGCGCTCCCGCGCCTCGAGCTCGGCGCGCTCCCACCGCTGCTCGTCTTCTTCGAGCGCGCGGCGCCGCTCCGTCAGAGCCGCCGCCTCGCGCGCGAACGCGTCCCGCTCCGCGGAGGCCGTCTCGAGCTCGTGAGCGAGACGCGCCGCCGCCGACCGCCGCTCCTCGAGAAGGGCGCTGCACGCGGAGAGCTGCGACCGCGTCGCCCCTTCGAGCTCACGGGCGGTCACGAGCTCCGTTTCGAGACGGTCCCTCGCGGCGGCGAGGCTCGCGCGGGCGGTCTCGGTCGTCTCGACCGATCGGCGCGCGGCCTCGGTGCGCCGGGCGACCTCGGCGCGGTCGCGCTCGAGCTCGAACGTCCCCGAGACGCGCGTTCGAGGCCCCGCAAGGCGCAGGAGCGGCCCCCGGACGATCTCGCCGGCCTGCGTCACGAACGTCACGTCCGGGTGCTCGTCGGCGAGCGCGAGCGCTTCGTCGAGCGTCCGGGCGAAACCCGCTCGCGGCAGCGCCGCCCTCTCGGCGGCGGAGAGGGCCTCGACGTGGAGAAGCGCGGCCTCCCACCCCGGGAACGAGCCGGCGCCCTGGTCCCGCGGAGCGCGGTCCCACTCGGCCCGGAGCAGGCGCGCCGCGGGAAGCTCGCTCGCCGCCGACGCGGCGCGCGCGAAGTCTCCGCGCGCGGCGAGGGCCTCCGCGTCCCGGCCGAGGAGCAGGTCGAGCGCACGCTCCCAGCCGGGCCGCGCGCGAAGACGCTCCGCGAGCGTGTCCCCGTGAGCGACGCCGGCATCGGCGAGCGCGCGCCGAACGGCGGCCACGCCGCTCTCCCGCGCGCGAAACGCTTCCTCGAGCGCGGCGGCGCGCTCCTCGAGGGTGGCGACCGAGGCGCGCTCCTTTTCGCGGGCGCTTTCGAGGTCCGCGAGCGCGCGACCCATCCGCGCGATCTCATCCGCGAGCCGCCGCACCTCCCCGGCCGCCGATTCGGCCCGGGCGCTAAGCCCCCGTTCCTCGCCGTCCACGGCGTCGAGCTCGCGGGTCCGCTCGTCACGCTCCCGGCCGAGGCGGGCGAGGCTCTCCTCGAGGCGCGCCGAGGACGCGTCGATTCTTTCGGAGGCGAGCTCGACCTCGTGACGGGCATTGCGCGCGGCGACTCGTTCGCCCGCCGCCCGCAGCGCTTCGGACCGCGCCGCTTCGAGACTCTCGTCGAGGCGAACGAGAGCGGCGCCGGCTTCGGACGCGCGGCGGTCGGCCTCCTCGCGGGCGAGAGATCGCGTGCGCGCTTCGGCGACCGCGCGCTCCAGCCGGCCGGTGAGCTCCGAGATCTCCCGCGCGGTGCGGGTTTCCTCCCCGGAGAAATCGCGTCCCTCGCGTTCCGACGCGGAACGTCTCGCGGCCAGGTCCGCGCCCGCGCGCCGGTTCGATTCGAGGCGCTCGTCGTCGCGCGCGATGGCCGCCTCGAGCGCGGCGAGGCCCTCGCGCAGGCGGTCCCGCTCCGAGGCGGCGTCCGCGGCCGCCAGGCGGGCGGTCGCCAGGGCCGCCTCGGCGTTTCCGAGGGCCGCGGCCGCCGCCGACTCCGCGTCCCTTCTCTCGTCCCGGAGGCGCTCGGCGGCGGCGAGCCCTTCGACGAGCGCGTCACCGCGCACTCGCGCGAGACCGGCGCGCCGGACCCGGAGCGCTTCGGTGAACTCCTTGTAGCGCGCCGCCCGCGATGCCTGCCGCTTGAGCGAGGCGCAGTTGCGCTCGACCTCGTTGACGATGTCGGAGAGGCGCAACAGGTTGGCGCGCGTTTCGTCGAGCTTCGCCTCGGCGAGTCGCCGCTTGGCCTTGTATTTCGTGATTCCCGCGGCTTCCTCGATGAGCCTCCGGCGGTCCTGGGGCTTCGTCGAGAGGACCTGGTCGATGCGTCCCTGCTCGATCACCGAGTAAGCGCGCACCGACAGCCCCGTTCCGAGCAGCCGATCCTGCACGTCCTTGAACCGGACCTGCTTGTCGTTCAGGAAGTACTCGCCCTCGCCGTCACGGAAGACGCGGCGCCCCACCCGAAGTCTTCCGTGGTCCGGATCTCCGTTGCCGTTCTCGGACGCGAGCGTGACGATGACCTCGGCCATTCCGAGCGGGCGCCTCTTCGCGGATCCGTTGAAGATGACGTCGTCCATCTTCTCGCCGCGTAGAACGCGCGCGCTCTGCTCGCCGAGCGCCCACGCGACGGCGTCGCAGATGTTCGATTTCCCGCACCCGTTGGGACCCACGACCGCCGTCACGCGGCCGGGAAAGGCGAGGTCCACCTTCTCGTAGAAGGACTTGAAGCCGGAGATCTCGACCCGTTCCAGGCGGAGCATGGGAGTTGCAAAGGAACTTAACAAATTTGAGGCGTAAGTGCTACTAAATATTGGGGTAGTCGCCGTCGACTGCGCTAAATGTGGGACCGCGAGGTCCGGGGATTTCCGGTCGTGCTCCGCGATCGCGCCATTGCCCGGAAGCACACCGCCGGGATCTCTCTCTTCTTCGGATCGGTCGCCGGCGCACTTTCCTCACGCGCATCGACGCGTCGAACACCGGTGCGTGCGTGTTCGACTAAAGTCGACACCCTCTCGTTTTTTTGCGCGTCACGACCCGCAATCGGCCTTGCGCCGCCGGAATGCGGTGACATAATCCGAGCAGGGTTACCCCACATCTGATTCGAATTCTGGATGCGCGAGAGTCTTCTCCTGAAGAAGACGCTCGGAGTGGCCGCGGACTCGTGCGCGGAGATTCGGTGGGAAATGTCGCAGTGACGACGCAAAAGGACGGAAGAGGATGTTGAACCTCGAGGTTCGCAAGAAACTCGGCGGCGGGGAAGTGCACCGTTGCAACGGCGCGGCGATCACGATCGGCGCGTCTTCGGGCAACGAGGTCGTCGTGCGGGCTCGAGGCGTCGCCGGACGCCACGTTCGCATCAGCGAGAAGGAAGGCCAGTATCACCTCGACCTCTACAAAGGCGCCGGACTGATCGTGGTCAACGGGCGCGAGTTCGGAGGGGGCCCGATCGGCACCGGAGACCGGATCACCATCGGCGAGGCCACGATCACTGTGTTGAACGCCCAGCCGACCGTGATTCCTGTCCTTGCCGAGCTGCCCTCGTCGGCGGAAACGTCGGTATTTCCCGTGGCGTTGCCCGCGACGGAGGTCGAGTTCCGCGCGCTGCGCCTCGCGGCGTATCGGGTCTGTCGCGACAGCAAATCGAGGGAAGAGCTCGCGACGGAGTTGACCGATTTTCTCGAGCGCGAGCTTCCCCCCACGGAGTGGGCCGTCGGTGAGTTCTCGTCGAGCGGGTTCCGGCCGGTCGCATCCACTTTCCGGGAGACGCCGGCGATTCCCCCGCGCGTCGTCGAAGAGGCTCGCGGAGGCGAGCGCGTCGCGCGGATGGAAAGCGTCGCCGGAACTCTGACCCTTATCGTCGAGCCACCGCGCAATGGCTCGACCCTTCTTGCCCTCCTCGTCAAAGAGAGCCCGCGGCTCGCGGCGCGCGCGGTCCTCTTCCTCGAAGAGGTCGTCGAGCTCGCCGGCATCGCTTTCGGAACGCGGCCACCCGTGGCGTCCGAGCTCCACGGAACGGCCGGCAACGGCAACGGCAACGGGAACGGGAACGGCGCCGAGCTTCCGGCGCCCGCCCGCGAGCTCTCCGGCGCCGAGGCGGTTCTCAACCAGACGGACGACCTGAAGGCGATCGTGGAGACCGTGGAGCGCGAGGTCATCGACCGCGCGATGCGCCGCGTGGAAGGGAACCAGAGCCGCGGCGCCCACGTGCTGAACATCTCGCGAGGATCCCTGATCGCGAAGCTGAAGGAGTACCAGATCCCGGACTACCGCTACCTCCGGCGGGAGCGGACGCGGAGGTATTGAGAAGCCCGCTCTCCTAGGACTTGCGCCTTCTGCGCTTCGGCTTTTCGAGGGAGTCCTCCTCCTCCCGACGCCCGAAGAGCCACCAGAGCGCGAACGGCGCGGCGAACCGGCCGGCGATCAGATAGAAGTGCCAGCCGGCCGCCCAGAAGTTGCTCGCGATCTTCCCGTAGTGGGCTTCGCTCCACGCTCCCAGGTTCGTGGCGTAGACCGACTGCACCTGGAAGACGAGAGCCAGGACGTGGATCCCGAAGAGGACCCCGCACGCGGCGAAGAAGCGAACGACGTGGGCGCCGCGAAGCGGGCGCGGGTCCATAGCGAACAGCGCGCCGAGCAGCACGAAGTTGAAATGGATGTCGGGTGCGGGAAGGCCGGGTCGCGCCGAGCCGGGAGGGAAGTCGCGGCGGTCCACGACGACGTGCGTGCCTTCGGATCGCAGCCTCGTGACGTCGGGCGATTCGAACAGGTTCGTGATCGCCTGGGCGCCGCCCGCCACGACCCGCTCGTAAGTCCGCGAGAACCCGAACCAGAAGGCGAGCGCGAGTAAGAACCCGACGACGCCTCTCAAGGCCGCGCGCTTCGTCAGCATCGGTACATCGGGCACGGTCGGCGGGGTCCGCGCCCCCGGTTCACCCGACCGTCAGCTCCGTCGGGGGCGCTCGCGGCCCGCGGGCGCCGCTTCGGGCGAGAGCCGACGCTGGCGCGAGGCCCAGAGAAGAAAGAGTAGAACTCCGAAGAGGACGACGACCGACTGCCAGATGACCGTGTGAGAAGAGTTGAAGAGGGCCGGTCGATGGAGGCCGATCCAGAAGAGCGTCACGACCCGGAAGAGGTTCAGGACCTGTATCGCGAGGAAACCCGCGCCGAGGCCGAGCAGCCGCCGCTTCCAGCTCGCGGGAAACGCGAGCACGGCGGCACCGAAGAGGAGAGCCGTCTCGACTCCGTTGCAGCCGTTCTCGATGTTGACCCCGAACGAAGAGGACCGGATCTCCGTGCCGCGGACCTCCACCCCTTCGCCGAACGCGTTCAACACCACCGCCGAGACCGACGCGATGCCCGCGGTGAAAGGCACGATGACCGCGTCGTTGACCGGGCCGGACGCGACGATCAGATAGAAGACGACGAGCAGTGCCACGAACCGCAGGAGAAAGCCGACGGAACGGCGTCGCGGGGAATCGGCTGCGTCCGACATTTTAACGATTATAGCCAGCGCCCGAGTCCTGGAACTCGAGGATGCGCGCGACCAGTTTCTTCAAGTCCGCCGGCAGGGCCAGGAGCAGCTCCCCCTGTCGGTTGACGACGACCTGCTCGGTCTCGCCGGACGCGAGCAGCGCGCCGCTCTCCGCTCGCACTTCGTAGTCGACGACGAGGCGAGCCGTCTCGGGCCGGCGGAGGCGCGCGGTCGCCCGAACGGAAGAGTCGGGCAGCGCGGGGGCCCTGTACCGGATCTCCAGCCGGGTGACGGGAACACGATAGCCGAGCGCGAGCGCCTTTGCGGGCGTGAATCCGAAGCGCCCGGTGAGACGATCCCGCACGTCTTCGAAGTAGAGGGCGTAGCGACCGTGCCAGACGACGCCGTACGCGTCGCACTCCGAGAACCGGACGGGGATCTCGATCGTGAGCCCTTCGAGCGGCGGCCGGTCGCGCACGCTCACTCGGGCGACTCGAAGAGGGCCGCGAAGAAGTTGCCGCCCGCGCCGAACGAATTGACGAGGACGCGCCGAGGCCGGGCGTCGGCGGGAAAGGCCGCCTCCCCGTCCGCGAGGGCACGGCATGCCGCGACCATCTGCGCGCCTCCGGCGGCGGCCATCTCGCCGATCGCCCGCTTCACGTAGATCGCCCTCGGGACGTCGCTCCCGAAGATCTCCGACATCACGGCCGCTTCGGCGCGATCCATCTCGACGACCCCGTTCGCCGAGGGGAGCCAGAGGTGCACGCCCGAGGGCGGCGCCCCCGCGGCGTCGAGCGCCCCGCGAATGGCGCGGGCGATCGCGGCGCGGTCGGGGACGAAACGATAGGGCTCCGTCGGGACGCCGGCCGTGCCGATGCCCCCGAGCCGCGCGAGGATCGTCGCTCCGCGCCCCCGGGCCGCCGCCTCGCTCTCGAGCAGGACGGCGAATCCGCCTTCGCCCTGAACGATGCCGGAGACGCGGTCCTCTCCTCGAAGGGCTCCGACGCGGTCGAAACCCATCGCGTACACCGCGTTCCACTCGTCGACGGCCCCGGCGAGCATCGCGCGCGCGCGGCCCGAGTCGATCGCGAGCGACGAGAACAGGAGCGCGTTCAGTCCGGAGGGGTCCTTCTGCGTGATCGTCACGTTCGGTCCGAAGAGCTTCAGCTCGATGGAGACCTGGGAAGCCGGCGCGTTCGCGACCGTGTTGGGAAAGTGAAACGGGGGCGCCGCCTCGGGAGACTCGACGAGCAGGACCCGGAGGAACTCGGTGAGGGCTCCCGCGCCGGCCGACCCGGTGCCCATCGCGATGCCGATCGCGCCGGGATCGTCCGCGACGGGATAGGCGGCTTCGGCGATCGCTTGCGCGCACGCGATGATCGCGAACTGGCTGCCGCGGTCGAACCGGCGCGCCTTCATCGCCGGGATCTCCGGCTGCGGGCTGAAGGAGTCGTAGCGCGCGACGTGCGTGGCCTGGAGGTCGCCGCGCTCCTCCGGCGTGTAGGGACGCACCGCGCTTTCCCCGGCCGAGAGGCGGCGATAGAACTCCAGCGACGTGCGGCCGAGCGGGGAGACCGCCCCGGCCCCGGTGATCACGGACATGGGCCGGTCACTCGTAGCGGGAGATCACGACCACGGAGCTGTTCCCTCCGAACGCGAAGGAGTTGGAGAGCGCGAGCGTCACGGCTCCCTCCCGCGCTTCGTTCGGGACGTAGTCGAGGTCGCACGCCGGGTCGGGGTTCTCGTAGTGGATCGTGGGTGGGATCTTTCCCTCGCGGACGGTCATCACCGTCGCGACGGCCTCGATCGCGCCCGACGCGCAGAGACAGTGGCCGATCATGGACTTGATCGAAGAGACCGGGATCTCTCTCGCACGCTCCCCGAGCGCGACTTTCAGTGCCGCCGTCTCGGCGGAGTCGTTCTGGGGCGTCGCGGTGCCGTGCGCGTTGACGTAGTCGACGTCGGAGGGGTTGCGCCCCGCGGAGTCGAGCGCGGCGCGGATCGTGCGCGCCCCCGCGACGCCCGAGGGATCCGGCGCGGTCATGTGGAAGGCGTCGGAGGTCACCCCGTATCCGAGGAACTCTCCGAGGATCGGGGCGCCGCGCCGCCGGGCCCGCTCCTCCTCCTCGAACACGAGGATCCCGGCTGCCTCGCCGATCGAGAGCCCCCGGCGGTCCCGGTCGAAAGGGCGGCACGGGTCGGGATCAACGGATCGGAGCGAGTTGAAGCCCCCGTAGGTGAGCCGCGCGAGCACGTCGGACCCCCCCGTGACGACCGCGTCGGCGAGGCCGCCCACGATCGCGTCGTACGCGTAACCCATCGCGTTCGCGGCCGACGAGCAGGCCGTGGTGATGGTGGATTTCAAGCCCTCGAGGCCGAAGCGCTGCGCGATCCGGTCGGTGATCGCGTCCGGGAGGTGGTTCAACACGCGCGACGGACGGCCCCTTCCACCGTTCAGCCAGATCTCGTAGAAGGCTTCGGAGTCGAGAAGACCGGACGTTCCTCCGCCGAGGATGACGCCGATCCGCGCCGGATCCTCGCGGGAGAGGTCGAGACCCGACTGCGCGATCGCCTCGTTCGCGGCCACGAGCCCCATCCGGTCGGCGCGGGACATCCGCCGCCTGTCCACGGCCGTCAGGAAGCCGTCCGGGATGTCCGAGACCTCGGCGGCCGTCTGGGTGCGGTAGGCCGAAGCGTCGAAGAGGGAAACCGGTCGAATCCCGCACACTCCGGCGAGGAGATTCGGCCAGAATTCCGACACCGAGCTCCCGATGGAAGACACGGCCCCCAGACCCGTTACGACGACGCGCCGACGCGATTCCATGAACCGGCGATTCTAGCCGAAGCGTTCCTCGGCGGACGCGCGGCCCTTTACGTTTCCCCTTTTCCGTTCTAGCTTGCACCTCCGATGAGCGATCGCGTCGACTGGCACACGTACTTCATGAACATCGCGCGTCAGGTCTCCACGCGGTCGACGTGCCCCCGCAAGCGCGTGGGCGCCGTCATCGCCCGGGACCGGACGATCCTGTCGACCGGCTACAACGGCTCGATCCGCGGCCTGCCGCACTGCGAGGACGTCGGATGCGTGGTCGAGGAGGGGCACTGCATCTCGACCGTCCATGCGGAGGCCAACGCGATCATCCATGCGGCGCGTAACGGCGTCGCGATCGCGGGATCCGAGCTCTACACGACGGCCAGCCCCTGCTACCCCTGCTTCAAGCTGATGGCCAACGCGGGGATCGAGCGCGTGTACTACGGCGAGTTCTACCGCGACGAGAAGTCGCTCGCGGTCGCACGACAGGCGGGAATCGAGCTCGTGGATCTCGGGGCGGCGGTTACGACGCCGCCAGCTCCCCGGGGGTGAGGAGCCGCAGGCACTCGTCCAGGTTCGCGCGCGACGCGGTCGAGAGCTGGAAGAAGCGGCATCCGAGCCCCGGGTCGGGCTCCCGGCCGAGGCGGACGACGATCGCTTCTCCCACGACGGCGCGGGTCGGGCCCTCGATCGGCGTCTGAAAGGAGATCTCGAGCCGAGCCCCGACCGGCTGCTCGACGCGGGTACGAACGAAGAATCCTCCGCGAGAGAGGTCCCGGATCGTGCCCTCGTTCTGAACTCCGTCGCGCCAGAACGTGATGGACCACATGACCGTCGAGCGTGCGGCGTCGCGCGCGAAGACGTTCAGGTGCCTGCGCAGGGTCGCGAGGAAGTCTTCCTCGGTGAAGCCCGCGGGCAGGACGGTGTCCGCTCCCGCGCGCATCGCCTCCTGCTCTTCCCGGTCGCCCCCGCCGACGAGGACGATCGGCGTGTGGGTGAATCCCTTGTCCGCCTTCAGGACACGGCAGACGTCGATTCCGCTCATCCCTTCCATTTCGGCGTCCAGGAAGACGAGATTCGGCTTCTCGCGGCGGGCGGTGGCGAGCGCGGCGGTGCCCGTGTCGGCGGTCAGGACCTCGCAGTCCGTGCGGCGAGAAATCGTCCGGGCGACGTCGCGGAAAAGGCCGCGGTTGTCCACGAGCAGGACAGTGCGCATGGCGCCCCGATTATACGAACTCGGAAGGCACGCCGCGGGCCCGCCGGCCCGGAATCCTTCAGTGGACGACGCGGGGACGGAGCACGATCTCCCCGTGGAGCACGTTCGAGGGAGACGTCAGCACGTAGAGGAGGGCGCGCACGGCGTCCTCTACCGCGAGCCGTTGCGCGGGCGGGGTCGTCGGGCGGAAAGTCTCGAAAAACGGGGTGTCGATGGAGCCGGGACAGATCGCCGTCACCCGCACGTTCGCGGGTTTGAGCTCCTGCGCGAGTGCGCGCGTAAAGCCGACGAGGCCCGACTTTGCCGCGCAGTAGCCGGTTCCCTCCGCGAAGCCTTCCAGCCCCGCGAAGGACGAGACGTTGACGATGTCGGCCGGGGCGCTCTTCAGCAGCGCGGGAAGAGCCGCCTGGCAGAGGAAGATCGGCGCGTGCAGGTCCGTCTCCAGCATCTCCGAGATCTCTGCCCGCTTCAGCTCGAGCAGCGGAGCGCGGTATCCCACCCCCGCGTTGTTGACGAGGACGTCGAGCCGCTTGAACCGGGCAAGCATCACGTCCACGAGGTCGTACAGCGAGGGCGTGATCCGGACGTCGGCGACGTGGTACGCGGCTTCGCCGCCGGCCTTCGCGATCTCGTCGACGACGGCGTGAAGCTCGTTCTCGCGCCGGGCGACGAGGAAGACCTTCATGCCTGCCGCGCCGAGAGCGCGGGCAAAGCCGCGGCCGAGGCCGGAGGACGCCCCCGTCACGAGCGCGACTTTGCCTTCGAGAGATCGGACCGCCATCAGCGTTTATTATGCCCGCCGCATGGATACGGTGACCCACGGGATCGCGGGGTCCGTCTTCGCGCGCACTCTGACGGAGCGGCCCGCGGCCCGCGCGGCGCTCGTGCTGGGGCTCGTGGGGTCCATGCTGCCGGACATCGACATCCTTTTCCAACACGACAAGATCGACTACCTGCGCAACCACCGGGGCTGGACTCACTCGTTGCTGCTCCTTCCCCTCTTTGCGCTCGCCCTCGCCGTCGCCGCGCGGCTCGTCTACCGCTATGCCCGCCACATTCCGCTCGCCACCCTCTTCCTCTTTTCGGCGATCGGGATCGCCTCGCACATCGCCTTCGACTGGATCACTTCCTTCGGGACCATGTTCGGGCTCCCGTTCACGAGGCGTCGATTCGCGCTCGACTGGGTGTTCATCGTCGACCCGATCTTCAC
>DASRPJ010000092.1:0-3928 GCA_035646435.1 Thermoanaerobaculia bacterium
AGGCCCGCCACGAAGTACTTTCCGCCGCTTCGTCCCTCTGCAGTCACGACGACGCCGGGCTCGGAGGCGAGCCGCCCGAGGTACGCCTCCCAGCGCCGATTCCGGCGGGCGGCGAAGAAGGCCCACAGCGCGAGACCGACGACGAGGACGCCGAGAGCGGCGCGCAGAACCCGGACGGCCCGCCGCCGGCGCTCGCCCGGCACCCGTTCCGCCTTCTGCTGGCGCTGCGCCTTGAGACACGCCTCGAGAATCGGCCGGCTCCGCTCGAAGGGCGTGGCATCGCCGGCGAACTTCTGCAGCGCGTCGGCCTGCTCGAGGTGAATGAGTTCGATCGCCTCCGTGAGGACGGTGCGCAGTTCCCTCGGAGCGGTGCCGCGGATCACCGCCGCGAGCGTCGCGTGCGGTCCCTGCTCGATCCAGACGGATCGCTCGCCGACCTGGAACGTGTCGAGCGAATCTCCTTCCTTCCCGCCGAACGAGTCGTGTACGAAGTCGCGGATCGCCGTCAGCATCCCGGAGACCATGTCGGCGTCCTGGACTCCCGCCGCCGTCGCGGAGACGTGCTGGAGAAGGAGACCCGACTCCCGGTGAATGAGAAAGACCTGCTCGACGCGGTACACGAGGGTGCGGAGGAGGATCACCTCGGCGAGCGGTTTCCCCGTTCGCCACGCCTCGATCCGCCACCGGACCCCCTGGACCGAGAAGCTGTGCTCGAGCGTCTCGCTGAAAGACTCGACCATGGACGCGAGCGCGCTCGAGATCGCTTTCCGGATCGCCGGGCCCATGACCGGGAAGAGCGCGTCCACGAGGACCTGCGGGTTCCTCCGGACGGAGGTCACGATCGCCTCTTCCACGGTCGGCTGCAGGACCTGCGTCAGGGCGTCGTCCTTGGCCGCCCGGAGGACCATCGCCTCCGGGAGCACACGGCTCACGTCCTCCGCGTGAATCTCGGGGTCGTCGAGACGCTCCTGGATCCGGCTGACCTGGGCTTCCTCGGCGACGAAGAGGAGCCGGCGCAGCTCCCCGAGCGGATCGGGCGCGGCGGGAGGGCTCTTCGCCCCCTCGCTTCCGTTGCCTTTTTCGGCAGATTCGTCCATCGCCAGGATCCGCGCTTCCCCGGCCCGATTCAGCGTTCCTGCAACCGCGGCCGGAGAGAAGCCGGCTCGGAGATCATCCCTTTCCCGGCGCCTTCATGTCGTTCGTGAGCCGCACCGCGACGTCGGTCAGGAAACCCGCGAGAGCCGCGCGGTCGGTCTTTTCGGCGCGGAGCTCGGTGAGCTCCCGCGAGAGCGTCGTCGTCGTCTCCCGGTTGCGGCTGCGGATCTCGTCGGTCAGGCTCTTCGACTGCTCGAGGATCTGCTGGCGAAGCTCGCGCTGGCTCTTCGTGGCCTGCTCGTCCTGCGCGGCGAGCCTCTTCTCGAGCGCCTTCGCCGTCTCCCGAAGCTCGCGGCCGATCTCCTTGACCGACTCCGCGCGGTCGGCCTGCTCCGCCTTCAGGCGATCCGCCAGCGACTCGACTTCCTTCTTGATGAAGCTCTCCAGCGATTCGAACCGCTTCTTCGTGTCCGCCCGCGCGTCCGCGGTCTCCTTCAGAAGCCTTTCCTCCAGCCGCGCGAACCGCTTTTCGAAGTCGTGGACCTGGGCCCCGAAAAGGATGTCCCGGATCTTCTCGAGGTTTCCGCCGCCGGCAGGATCCAGCGTCGCATCGGCCGAACCCTTCTTCGGCGACCCGTTCCCGGCTTTCGCCTCGTCTCGGGCCGCGTTCCCCTTCCTGGCCTCTTCCGGGGTGCTCATCGGTCTGCCCTTTCTCGTTCCTCGTTTCGAGAGGGACGTCTTCGACTTCTTCACCGGGGGATCCAGACTCGCAACGTTGGTCTCACCGGGAACCTCTTTCCTCCGCCCGCCGGCGCTCGCGCTCGCGCAACCTGCCCTTGCGCGCCTTCTGGAGGACGGACTGCTTCTCGGCGTGGGCGAGGGTCTGGTTCTCGATGAGCACGATCTTCCGCGGACCGAGGCAGACCGCCGAAGCCTCGAGGGAGACTTCTTCCCCGAGGGGTCCGGTCTCCGTCCAGAGGCCGGACTTCAAGCGGCCGCCGCCGTTGGACCTCCAGAACTCCTCCGCGTCCTCGAGGAAGTTCTCGAAGAACGGGAAGGCCACCCCGCGCGTGAGCGCTTCCGGCCCCGCGTCCGCGCCGGGGCAGAGTTGGAGGAACCAGTAGGGTGCCGAGCCGATCATCCGGAACTGACCGCCGGCTTCCCTCTCGAGAACGGCCATGCCGAGCACGGCGAGAATGTCGGAGCCGAGTGCCTTGTCGTTCACGTCAAACCCCTGAAAAAGGGGGTTCACTTAACCACACGCTCTCCGGGGCCGGCAAGCCGTCCTCGGTGGGGACAGATGTGATTTCCGCGGCCGCGTTGAGGAAGTCGTTGCTGTCGCCGGTTGCGTCAGACCTCGCCGCCCTCGGGCCCGACTTCCCGCCGGTTGAGCGCGTAGATGGCGCCGCCGACCGCGAGCGCGATCCCGCCCGCGATCCAGTTCTCGCGGGAGGCGGCGGAGAGGAAGATCGCGCAGATGGCGAGCGCCGCGATCGGAATGACCGGCCCACCGGGAAGGCGTATGGTCCGAGGCGTCGCCGGGAGCTTCCGACGCAGCACGGGGACCGAAGCGGCGGTGCCGATGTAAGTCGCAAGACGTGCGATCGCGGACAGCATCGCGAGGCGCTCGGCCAGCCCCAGAGCGCCCTCTCGCGGGAATAGGGCGTTGATGGAGAGGTCGAGCAGCATGAGCGCGATCGCCACGCCGGTCTGCGTGATGATCGCGACGTAGGGAGTGCGATACCGCGGATGGATTCTTGTGAACACCGCCGGGAGCTTTCCCATCTGCGCGAGCGCGTAGAGATACCGCGGCCCGGCGAGCACCGTGTTGTTGTTGGTCCCCAGGACCGAGAGCACCGCGCCGAGGGTCAGGATCAGTCCGCCGACCGGTCCGATCATCATCGCGGCGGCGTCCGCGAGCGGGGTGGGCGACTCGCCGAGGTTCGGCACCGTTCCCAGGGCGACCAGCTGCACGGTCGTGTAGATCGCCGTAACGATGACGATCTGGACGATGAGCGCGAACGGGACGTCCCGCTTCGGGTTCCGGAACTCCCCCGCCGGTGCCGCGGTGTTCTCGAATCCGGCGTACGCGAAGAGGACGAGCAGGGCGGACTTCATGAAGTTGGCGCGATCCGGGGTCGGCACCGGAAAGACGCGGCTCCAGTCGACGAAAAAGATGCCGACCGCGACGAAGAGCACCAGCGGCACGACCTTCCCCCACGCGAGGACCACGGCGGTCGCCGCCCCGGACTTCACGCCCCGGACGTTGATCCACGTGAGCACGAGGAGCGGCAGGATGATGGTCGCCCACTGGCCAACGCCGCTCCGCGCGCCCGGCCAGAGGTAGCCGACCGCCCGAGCGAAGAAGACGGAGAGACCGGCAATCGAGGCGATTCGGGCGATCCAGGTCATCCAGCCGACCTCGAAGCCCACGAACTTCCCGAACGCCTCGCGCGTGTAGACGATCGCGCCGCCGGGCCGGTCGAAGAGGCTCGAGGCCTCCGCGAAGCAGAGGACGAGAAGCAGCACGGCGAACCCGGCGGCGAGGATGGCCCACACGCTCGCGGGTCCGAGCAGCAGGGCCGCGGAGACGGGCAGGATCAGGTAGACGCCGCTCCCGATGACGTCGTTGACGGAGAGGGCGACGATCTGCCAGCGCGAGACCGCGCGGAGGAGGCCGGTCTTCGGATCGACACGCTCCATGTTGGGAGTCAAAGTGGCGTCATTCTCTGCCGAGAACGGCCGGCTGCGGAAGCCCAATGAAAAAGCCCGGGTCTCCCCGGGCTCGCGGCTTGCGCGAAGGAGGCGGTCGGTTCCCTACCCGCCCCAGCGG
>DASRPJ010000093.1:0-3491 GCA_035646435.1 Thermoanaerobaculia bacterium
GTAGGCCCGCGCGCCCGCGCGCCCCGCGGACCCCATCGAGCTCTTCCGGCCGCCGAGAACGCTCGTCAGGATGCTCGCACCGACGTCGATCGCGCTGTACGTCTTCGACCGCGTGGACTCGGCTCGATCGCGTTCGAGCTCGCGCGTCTCCGCGTCGATCCGCCGCTCGAGCGCGTCGAGCTTGCGAGACAGCGGACCGCGCGCCTTCGCCGCCCGCTTCTCCGCCTCCGCCTGGATGGCGGCCGTCACGCGGGCGTCGAAGTCCGACTCCGACTCTTCGGGCGCGCGGACGAGCCCGAGCGAGGGGATTCCGTCGAGCTCCAGCCCCTTCCCGGAAACGGCGTCCTTCGCGAGGCGCTCGAGCGCCGCGGCGGCATTCTTCTTCGTCGCCCAGGCCGGGAGAACGCCGTACGAAGCGGAGGGCGGCGCGGCCGGAGCCGCGGACCCGGCGGATCCGGCATCGTCGATCACGGGCACCGGAGCGGGGCCGCTGCCGAAACGGACGAGCACCCGCCGCACGCCGGCGACGGGCGGCCTCTGCCGGGAGACCCGGGCCTCGACGAGGGCGGCCACCTCGCCCCGGAGCGGCTCGGCTCCGGAGCCGACGAGGTGACGGTGCTGAAACACGGGGTCGAGGGACGGCGGGACCGGCGCGCCTCCCATCCCGGGCGCCGGAGCGGCCTGCCCCGTCGCGGTCAAGGAGCGGTCGGGCGCAGCCGCCGCTTCGGCCCCGGCGACCTTCGCGAGATCGGGAAGCTGGCGCGGCGAGAGGGGCCCGCGCAGGTACGCCCGCGCCCACCGCGTCTCGAACACCACCGGGCCGCCGGAGCGGTGGACGTCGTGAAGGAGGAACCGCCTCTTCTCGAGGCCGGAGATCGTGCGGTCCGCGTCGGCGCGCGACATGCCGAGTCCCGCGGACTCGAGACCGTCGAGCAGCCGCTCCTTGTCGCGCTCGGCTTGAAGTCGGCCGACGAGCCACGTGCCGGCGTTCGAGAGCGCCTTGTAGTCGAGATCCACAGGGTTCTGCGTCACGAGGAGCGACCCGACGCCGAACGCGCGTCCCTGCTTCAGGAGCGAGAGCATCGGCCGCTTCGAGGGAGGCTCGGCGACGGGGGGCAGAAAGCCCATGACCTCGTCGAAATAAAGGATCGCGCGGAGGTCCGACGTGCCCGTCTGCGTGCGCGCCCAGCTCCAGAACCGCTCGAGAAAGCGCGAGACGAAGAACATCCTCTCCCGGTCGTCGAGGTGCGCCAGGTAGAAGAGGTTGCAGGCGGGCCGCCCCGAATCATCGCGAAGAAGTCGGGCCGGATCGAGCGCTTCGCCCTGCCGCCAGCTTCCGAAGTCGGGCGACGCGAGGAGGTTGTTCAGCGCGAGCGCGAGCTCACGGCGTTTCTCCCGTGGGAGGAACGCGTCCAGCTCGACCGCCCCGACCCGCGCGAACGGCGGGCTTTCGACGAGGGCGATCAGGCCGGCAAGGTCGAGCGAGCGTCCCCCCTTCCACGCCTCCTCGACGACGCGCGCGAGGAGAATCGACCGGGCGTCGGAGACCGGGTCCGCTTCGATCCCCGCGAGCCCGAGGAGCGACGCGACGAGACCGCGCACCTCGTCACGCAGGGGTTCTTCGTCCCGGTCCCAGGTCAAGCCCGCCGGCGCGTCGAGCGAGCCGAGCAGGTTGACCGGCCTGCCGGCGCGCGAGCCGGGCGTGAACACGCGCCACGCCGTCCCATCTCGCAGCTTTCGGATCGACTCGACGGAGACGTCCCACTTCGCGAGGCCTTGTTTCCAGAGCGCGGCCTGCGCCGCCCCTTCTTCCGCGGGGGACCGACCGGCGCGCCGCGCGCTGTCCGGGTCCACCCACGGGGCGAAGTCCTCCGACCGGAGGTCGGGGAAGAGAAGAAGGAGGTTGGTGACGTCCCCCTTCGGGTCGAGGATGAAGAGCGGGAAGTCCGCGAGGAGCGCCTCTTCGAGAAGGTCGATGCAAAGCCCGGTCTTGCCGCTCCCGGTCATTCCGACGCAGACGCCGTGGGTGACGAGGTCGCGGCTGTCGTAGAGGAGCGGTTTGGAATCGGCGGTCGTCCGGCCCAGATACAAATCAGGCACGGCGCGAGTTTATCCGGACGGCCGCGAGGAAGCCGGGCCTCCAAGTAGAATTTCCAAGGAGGTCCGATCACTCGATGCTGGATCGACGGTCCTTCTTGAAAGCGGCGGCCGCGCTGGCGCTCACATCACGTGACGAAGCGCGAAAACTCGGAGAGTCGTCCGGGGTCCTCGTCAACGACGTCCACTCCCAGTTGAACGCTACGAGAGTGGACCGCATCGTCACGGTCGACTCCCTGGCGACCCTGCAGGAGGCGCTCGCTTCGGCCCGACGCCGCGGAAAGTCGATCTCGATAGGCGGCGGTCGGCACGCGATGGGGTCCCAGCAGTTTGGCACGGGCTCCATCCTCCTCGACATGCGACGGCTCGACCGCGTACTCCGATTCGATCCGGCCGCGGGCGTCGTCGAAGTCGAGGCCGGGATCCAGTGGCCGGCGCTGATCCGGAATCTGACGTCGGCACAGGACGGTCGCGATCGGCAGTGGGGAATCGCCCAGAAGCAGACGGGCGCCGACCGCCTGACCCTCGGCGGAGCGCTGGCGGCCAACGTTCATGGCCGCGGCCTCCGGATGGGGCCGATCGTGAGCGACATCGACTCATTCGTACTGGTGGACGCATCCGGGGAGAAGCGCCGCTGCAGCCGCTCGGAGAACTTCGAGCTCTTCCGACTCGCCGTTGGAGGCTACGGCCTCTTCGGGGTCGTGGCTTCGATGTCGCTCCGCCTCGTACCGCGCCGGAAGCTCGAGCGCATCGTGGAAGTGATCACGGTGAAGGGGCTACCGTCCGCCTTCGAAAAACGCATCGCGGAAGGATTCCTATACGGCGATTTCCAGTTTGCCGTCGACGAGAAGTCCGATGATTTTCTGCGGCGGGGGGTCTTTTCCTGCTACCGGCCGGTCGACTCCTCCACCCCGATTCCGTCGGGCCAGCGGGAGCTTTCGGACGGCGACTGGTCGGGTCTTCTCTATCTGGCGCACCTGGACAAGACGCAGGCGTTCGAGAGGTACGCGCGACACTACCTTGCCACTTCGGGCCAGATCTACTGGTCCGACGCGCACCAGCTGAGCAGCTATCTCGACGACTACCACCGCGGCCTCGACCGCAAACTCGGGGCGCGGAACCGTGCGACAGAAATGATCACGGAGATCTACGTGCCGCGGGCGAGACTCGTGGACTTCCTCGAGGAGGCTCGGGAGGATTTCCGGCGGAACGGAGTCAGCCTGATCTACGGGACGATCCGTTTGATCGAGAAGGACGGCGAGAGCTTCCTGGCGTGGGCGAAGGAGCCCTACGCGTGCACGATCTTCAACCTTCACGTCGAGCACACGGCGGCGGGGAAGGCCCGCGCCGCAGATGCGTTCCGGCGACTGATCGACCTGGCGATACGGCGCGAC
>DASRPJ010000094.1:0-5063 GCA_035646435.1 Thermoanaerobaculia bacterium
CACGAACGACGGGCGCGTGAAGATCCTCGACTTCGGGCTCGCGAAATCGGCGATCTCGGAGACGTTCCAGACCGGCAGCGGCACGGCGACCTTCGGCGGGACCGAGCCGGGGACCGTCCTCGGGACCGTCGGATACATGGCGCCCGAGCAGGTGCGCGGCCGCCCCGCCGACCACCGCTCGGACATCTTTTCCTTCGGCGCGATCCTCTACGAGATGCTCGTGGGCCAGCGCGCGTTCAAGGGGGACTCGGCGATCGAGACGATGAACGCGATCCTGACGCGCGACCTCCCCGAGCCGACCGGCGCGACCGAAACGCTTCCGCCCCTGCTGGACCGCATCGTGCGGCACTGCCTCGAAAAGAACCCGGAGGAGCGCTTCCAGTCGATCCGCGACGTCGCCTTCGACCTCGAAACCGCCTCGACAGCGAGCTCGACGGCGACGCGGGCTCTCTTGGCGCCGGTGGCCGCGAAGCGCCGATGGTTGGTTCCCGCCGCGGCGCTCGGCGTCGCCGCTCTCGTGGCGCTGGCATACCTCGCGGGCCGCGCGAACCCGGGGAAGGCCGGGGCGTCCGCCGCCCCGCGATTCTCTTTCTCGCAGCAGACGGACCAGCAGGGCGTCGAGATGTTTCCGTCGCTTTCCCCCGACGGCAAGGCGCTCGTCTACGTGAGCGGCGCGGCCGGTAACGACGACATCTACCTCGAGCGCGTGGGAGGCCAGAACCCGGTCAACCTCACGAAGGACTCTCCCGAAGACGACACGAGTCCTGCTTTTTCGCCGGACGGCTCGTCGATTGCCTTCGCCTCCGGGCGGGATGGGGGCGGCCTCTTCGTGATGGGAGCGAGCGGCGAGTCGGTGCGGCGAGTGACCGACGCGGGCGCCAATCCGGCGTGGTCTCCGGACGGAAAGAAGATCGTTTACTCGAGCGAGCCCACCTGGCAGCCGCTCGAGAAGTCCGGGTCGAGCCAGCTCTTTACCGTCGACATCGCGTCGGGAGAGAAGCGCCTCCTCTATCCCGACGACAGCATGCAGCCGGCGTGGTCGCCGCACGGGCACCGGATCGCGTTCTGGGGTCTGCCGCGCGGGACGGGTCAGCGAGACATCTGGACGATCCCGGCCGCGGGACTCAAGGCGGGGGAGAGGCCGGTCGCCGTGACCAGCGACCTGGCTGTCGACTGGAACCCGGTGTGGTCTCCCGACGGCGGACTCCTGTATTTCGCGAGCGATCGCGGGGGCGGATTGAACCTCTGGCGCGTGCCGATCGAGGAGACGAGCGGCAAGCCGCTCGGGGAGCCGGAGCCCGTGACACTTCCAACCCTGTGGGCCGGCCACTTCAGCGTGTCGCGCGACGGCAAGACGATCGCGTACTTCGCCTTCAGTGAGCTGGCGAGCATCCAGAAGATCCCGTTCGATCCCGCGTCGGAGAAGGCCGGTCAACCCATTTCTCTGCTCTCGGGCTCGCGCTCCATGCAGACCCCCAACGTCTCTCCCGACGGCGAATGGGTCGTGTTCCGGTCGCGCGGACAGAGAGAGGACCTCTTCCTCGTCCGCTCCGACGGGACCGGCCTCCGGCAGCTGACCGACGATCCGCACCGGGACCGCGGGGCGAACTGGTCGCCGGACGGGAAGTCGATCGCCTTCTACTCGAACCGCAGCAACCGGTACGAGATCTGGACGATCCGGCCGGACGGAAGCGGTCTCAAGCAGCTCACGCGGACGACGGGAGCCGGTCTCTGGTATCCCCAGTGGTCACCGGACGGAAAGCGGTTCGCGATTCCGGACGGGACGACGACCTCTCTGTACGACGTCGACAGCGCACTCGGGACGCAACCGACGCCTCTCCCCCCTTACCCCGAGGCGGACCGCTGGTTCTGGGCGAGCGATTGGTCGCGGGACGGACGCCTTCTGGCGGGACGGGCCGTTCGCCGGGGAGTCCCCGCCGCGAGCATCGCCCTCTACGATCTCGAAGGTCGCCGCTACCGGCCGCTCACGATGGAGCGGGAGCTCGCACCCACCGGCTCGGGGCCCGCCTGGCTCCCGGATTCGCGGCGGTTGATCTACCTGGACCGGAGACAGCTCACGTTGATCGACGTCGAGACCGGAAGGACGCGCGTGTTGCTCACCGACATCGACCCCGTGGGAATCGGCTCCGACATCGACGTCTCGAACGACGGCCGCTGGATCTACTTCGTCGCGACAAACAGCGAAGGGGACATCTGGCTGGCGTCCCAGTAGTAGGGCGTCAGGTCCTCACCCGACATTTTGACAAACGCTTTTGTTGCTTTCGCCCGGGATGAGGGCCCCGTGACAATACTGTATAGAATACAGAGTCGAAGAGGAGGGGGGAGACCCCGCTCACATGGTCGTTCGACTCAACATCACTATGGACGAAGACGTCTACCGCCGGCTGAAGAGGGAGCTGCCGCCCAAGAAGATCAGCGCGTTCATCGAGGGGGCGGTCCGAGCCCGACTTCAGCCGGACGCGCAAACGCTCGACGCCGCGTACAAGGCCGCCCGAAAGGAGACGTGGCGCCGCGAGCTCGCTCTCGACTGGAGGGCCACGGAGTTCGAAAGCTGGCCCCGATGAAACGCACTCCCCGGCGAGGGGACGTGTATTTCGTCGCGCTCGACCCCACACTCGGAACCGAGATTCGCAAGACGCGTCCCGCGGTCGTGGTCTCCAACGACTCCTGCAACCGGTACGGCACCCGGGTCGTCGTCCTGCCGGTCACGCGCAACGTGGAGTCGCTGTACCCGGGAGAAGCGCTCGTTCGAGTAAAAGGCCTTCCCGGCCGTGTTCTGGGAGACCAGATCCGCTCGATCGACAAGTCGCGATTGCGCTCGAGAATCGGCGTCCTCTCGCGCGCGGAGCTCCTCGCCGTCGAGTCAGCTCTTCAGATCACGCTGGGGCTCTCGGCCGTCTGACCCGCGTGCGCCGGCGGCGCGTTGTCCGGCATCCGCAACATCATTCCCGTCGAGACGAGCCCGACCGCGAAGGCGCCGAGCCAGAGCGTCTTTCCCCCGAACGCGCCGAGCACCGCCGTGCCGGCCCAGGGGCCGATCGCGAACGCGAGGCTCATCGCCATCTGGGTCATCCCCATGTACTCGCCGCGGCGGGAGGGCGGGGCGATGTCGGTCGCGTAAGCGGCCATCGCCGGGAAGAAGAACATTTCTCCGAAGGTCCACACGATCACGGTCGCCGTCACGCTCCAGAAGTCCCACGCGAACGCGAGAGCGCCGAACCCCGCGGCGGTCAGGAAGGCGCCGAGCGCGAGCGTTTTCCGGTGCGACCAGTGCGCGGTCGCGGAGTTGAGCGGCACCTCGAGCGCGACGATCAGGAGGGTGTTGATCGTGAAGAGGAGGCCGTAGTCGATCACCGTGAGGTGGAGGTCGTGCACGAGGAACAGCGCCATCGCGGCGATGTGCTGGAAGAAGACGAGCGCGAGCAGGAAGAGCGCCGCCACGAAGAAGAGGAGGCGCGGGTCGGACCAGGCGCGCTTCGACGGCATCGGGACGGAGCCTTCCGGCTCGGAGCCCGCGCGCACGTGGTGGATGGGCGTGCGTCGCAGCGAGAGGAGGAGAAAGACGCCGGCCAGGATCGACGTCGTGCCGTTCACCAGGAAGAGGAACTTGAACGAGACCGTGGCCAGGTAGCCGCCGAGCGCCGGCCCGATGCTCATCCCGAGGTTGATCGCGAGGCGCGTCAGGGCGAACGCGGGCTTGCGCTGGCCGTGCTTCACGAGGTCCGCCACGACGGCCATGCTCGCGGGGCGAAAGGCTTCTGACGCGAGGGAGAGGGCGATGGTCATCGCGACGACCGTCGCAAATGTCCTCGCGAACGGGAACACCAGGAGGATCGCGCCCGTCGCGAAGAGCGAGTCGCGGATCACGTGCATCGGCCCGAGGAGATCCGACAGCCGGCCCGAGACGGCGGCGGAGACGAGGGCGCCCGCGCCATAGAGGCCGAGCACCGCGCCCGCCTGCGTCGTGGAAAAGCCGAGGTCCCGCGTCAGGTAAAGGATGAGGAACGGCAGCACCATCGTCCCAGCCCGGTTGACGAGCGTCGTAACGAAGAGCACCCAGACTCCTCGTGGGAGCGCCTTCAAGTCCCGCCACGCCTTCATGGGGTCAGGTCTCCACTTACCACTATGCCCGCAACCACCGTTGATAGAGGGTTTACGGGAATCTTAACGCCCTGTTCTTAATGTTCTCAGAAGTCTCTGACGATAAAGAGGTTGGTGCCGTAAGTGGTAAGTGGAGACCTGACCCCACGAAAAAAGGCGCCGCCTTCCAGGGCGGCGCCTAATAGCCGGAGATCTCGGGCCGGCTATTTCTTGCTTATTGCGATGGTCCCGGCGCCGAGAGGCGCGGGATCGGCGTTGTCGGGCTGACCGGGCAAGTTGTCGTACACGACGTTAACGGGATTGCCCTGCCACACCTTGATCCGGAACCGGTCCAGGCCGCCGCCGCTCGGGGCCTGGCCGTCCCACGCCGTCAGCTCGAAGGCGTGGTCGGCGACGCCGTTGGCCGCCCCGGTTCCGCGCAGCCGCGCCCGGGCGCCGGAGAGGACGAGCGACTCGAAGGTCGAGCTCACGAAACGGAATCCGCCCGCTTCGAAGTGAAACCGGATCTCGCCCGTCGGCTCCGCGCCGGCCCTCCCGGCCCTCGCGGCGAGTCCGAAGACGACTCTCCCGGCGGCGGCGGGATCGTCCCGATACGCGCCCGCCGGCGATGGCACAGAGCCGCTCCCCGTCGCGAACCCCCCGCTCGAGTCGTAGACGACGACGTAGCGGTGGACGGTACCGTCGCTCGCGCCGCACACGTCGGCGACGTCGACGGCCACCTCGCGGACGCCCGGCGCCGTGTAGACGTGGTTTCCCGCGCAGCGGCCGGGGTCCGCGCCCGAGGGCTCGATCGCCGCGAACCCGTCGGGGAGGCTTCCGTCGCCCCAGTCGACGACGCACGCCCGCTCCTGGGCCGGCGAGTCGGCGAAGAACGCCGTGAGCGCGACGCTACCGACGCCGAGCGGAATCGGATTTCCCGGAACCGCAAGGACCTCGCTCGC
>DASRPJ010000095.1:0-8166 GCA_035646435.1 Thermoanaerobaculia bacterium
TCGTCTAAGAGCTGCCCGTTCTGGCGGCCGCCGAAGACGCCGAGGTAGTGGATCGCCTTCTCCTGGAGGTCCGGGTGCGCGTTGCCCTTCGCCACATCGGCGATGATCTGGCGGCCGCGTGCGGACCCGCTCTGGGCGAGCACGAAGAGCGCGCGCTCCTTGACCTCCTCGGATCCCCGGCCCTTGAGGATCTTTTCGAGGAGAGGCACGGCGCGCTCCGGATCCGAGTGGATCAGGCTGTTGATCGCCATGATCTTCAGCTCTTCGTCGTCCTCGGCCTCCGGGTTCGAGTTGCGTCCTCCCGTGCGCCGGATTTCGGCCTCCAGGGCGCGGACCTCCTTCAGCCACGAGCTCTTCGGGTACTTGCCCGGAAAGCCGCGGAGGATCGCGAGGGCGTCGGCCGGCCGCCCCTGCTTTGCGAGCGAGTACGCGAGCCAGTAGAGGGAGGCGTCGGCGCGCGCGCCGCCCAGCCTCGACGCCTCCTGGAAGAACCCGGCCGCTTCGTCCCACTCCTGCCTGTCGAGGGCCTTCGTGCCCTGTTTGTAGAGCTTCTCGGCGCTCGAGTCGGGATCCTTCTTGGCCTCCTCGGGCGGGAAGGTCGGGGGTGCAGCGAAAAAGGGGGCCGGCGAGGAGAGCGCCACACCGGCCACAAAAACGAGACGGAGAAATCGGGGGGTCATGTCCTTTTCCTTTCCAGGGCTTCGGCGACGGGCAGCTCGCCGCGTTCGCGAAGGGTCGATCCGATCACTCGGATCTTGAAGAGAACGCCTTGCTCCTCGATGCGGGAGCGCAGCGCGGAGAGATCTTCGGAAGTCAGCTGCGAGGGCCCGTGCGCGACGTCGAGGAGCACCCGCTCGAGCTCTTCGAGCACGGCGGAGACCCCGCGGTCCCCGTCGCGCGACGCGGACTGTCGATACAGACGGTTCGCCGCGACGAGCTCGCTCGCGCGGGCCCGTTCGGTCGAGACGTCGAGAGCGTCTCCTCCCGGCGCGTTGGCGAGCTCGATCAGGATCGCCTGCGAGCGTTCGAGGTGCTCGCCGAGAGCGATCACGAGGACCCGCTCCCGGACCGCCGCGTTCGACCGCATGGGATCGGGCTGGCCGACGCTCCAAAACCGTCCCGCGAGGAACGTCGCGACGAGGACGAGAGCGAAGACGCCCGCGAACGCGAGACGGCGCGGCGCGAGGAATGCCCGCCAGCTCGAGGCCGGTGGCGGCTCGAGGCGAGGCGAGAGGGCCGCCCACACGTCACGGCCGTACGCGTCGGAGCGCTCGGGCAGCCGCTCGGCGGAGGTGACGAGCGCGACCGTGCTCTGGAACGAGTCGAGGCGCGCGCGGCAGTCGGAGCAGGAGGCGAGATGTTCGGCGACGGCGCCGCCCGGTTCTTCTCCGGGCGCGAGAACGGCCAGATCCTCTTCGGGGACGTGTTTCATAGGGCACCCATGAGCGGCGCGAGCTCGAGCCGCAGTTTCTGGACCGCCCGAAAGACGGTCTGTTTGACGGCGTTCGGTCCGATCTGCAGGACCTCCGCGATGCGCTCGACCGGCATCCCCTCGAGGTGGCGCAGGACGAACGCGGCGCGCTCGCGGGCGGAGAGGAGCGTCAGGGCCGAAGCGACCCGGCGGTCGACCTGCCCGGAGAACGCGAGCCGGTCGGGCAGCGGTTGCCCGGAGGGGAGCGCCTCCATCGGGTCCGAGTCGCCGTTGCCCGGGGGACGCGGAGCGACGGCGTCCCGGCGGCGGCGAAGGACGTCGATCGACGCGTTCACCGCGATGCGGTAGATCCACGTGGCGACGCTCGCCCGGGCGTCGAACCGGTCGAAGCTCCGGTGGGCCTTCAGGAACGTATCCTGGACGACGTCTTCGGCGTCCTGGACGTTCCCGGTCATTCGCAACGCCAGCCGGAAGACCATCCGGCTGTGCTCTTCGACGACGGCGCGGAAGGAATCGGCGGACGTCGTCTCCCGGGCGTGCGACAGCTCGACTCCTCCCATCCGGCTGTTATGACGCAAACCGGCGCGGAAGGTTAGGTCGAGGTCGGGCAGAATCGCCTCGGAAGTTGCGCTCATCGAAGGTTTAGACGGGCGGAGACCGCCCCGGTTAGCCCCCGGGCCGATCAGATCGGCCGGCGGCCGTCCTTTCCCGGGGGGACCAGTCTGCGCAGGAGGCGACGGAGGAATCCGACGGTCCGGACAGGGGGTGGTTGGACTTTCCGCTCCCGGGCCGGGCTCCGGAGGTCGGCCGGCGGAGGCGTCAGCGCCGAGGGGTCGAAGGGCATCGATCGGAGCCGGTCGCGGCAGCCGCGGCAGATCCGGAGGTGCCCCTCGGCGGGAGCCGTCCGGATCTCGCCGTAGTGGTAGAGGACGAGGTCGTCGTCGTGGAGGTGCTTCAACCGCCGGGCGCTGTCTGGATGTCCTCCTTCATCCTGCAGAGGAATACGGACGAGCTTCCGACGCCGTCGCGGTCGGAAACCGATCCGGGCTCGCGGGCATAGGCTAGAGCGAATATGGACTCCTCGTCGGCGCCTTCCGTTTTCGTGGCCCACGGCTCGCCGATGCTCGGCATCGCGGCGGGCGAGTTCGGGGAAACCCTGCGGCGGTTCGCCGCGAGGCACCCGCGGCCGGCCGCGATCGTGATCGTGTCCGCGCACTGGGAGGCGCCGGCCCCGATCCGCGTCAACGCCGCGCCGCGGCCGGACCTGATCTACGACTTCGGCGGTTTCCCCCCGGCGCTCTACGAGCTGACGTATCCCGCTCCCGGCTCCCCGGAGTTTGCCGACGAAGCCCTCGCCCTTCTCGCGCAAGCCGGGGTCGCCGCTCTACGTGAGGAGCGCCGCGGCTGGGACCACGGAGTGTGGATACCGCTTCGGCTCCTCTACCCGGAAGCCGACGTGCCCGTCGTCGAGGTGTCCCTCCCTCTTCCGCGCGAGCCCGAGACGGTCCTCCGCATGGGAGCGGCTCTCGCGCCGCTGCGCCGACGGGGCGCCCTGATCCTCGGAAGCGGCGGAATCGTGCATAACCTCCGCCTCGCCCGGCTCGACCGCGAGAACGGCCCGGTGGATCAGTGGGCCCGCGATTTCGACGAGTGGGTGCGAGACAGGATCGAGCGTCGGGACCTCCGCGAGCTCGCGCGGTACCGGACCCGCGCTCCGCACGCCGACTTCGCCGTGCCCGAGAGCGAGCACTTCGACCCGCTCCTCTTTGCCGTCGGGGCGTCGCATCCGGGCGACGATCTCGAGGAGATCGCGTCGGGGTTTCAGTACGCGAATCTGTCGCTCGCCTCGTACGCGTTCGCTCCGAACGGGAAGAAGTGAACAAGCTCGTCGCCTACGTGGCGCAGTACGGCGTCATGCTCGTCTTCGCGAACGTGGTCGTCGAGCAGATCGGCATCCCGATCCCCGCGATCCCGACCCTTCTCGTGGCGGGATCGCTCGTGCGAGCCGGGAAGCTCTCGTTCCTCGCGCTGCTCGCGGCCGCGGTTGCGGCGTCGCTCATCGTCGACACCGCGTGGTACTTCCTCGGACGGCGATACGGCCGCCGCGTCCTGAAGACGATCTGCCGGATCTCTTTATCGCCCGACTCGTGCGTCCGGCAGACCGAGTCGACGTTCCAGAAGTGGGGGATGGCGTCGGTCGTCGCGGCGCGTTTCATCACGGGGTTCTCGACCGTGGCGCCGCCTCTCGCGGGCGCGATGGGGGCGAGCCTCCTCACTTTCCTCTTCTACGACTCGCTCGGGACGGTCCTCTGGGCGGGAAGCGGGCTCCTCCTCGGTTTCGTCTTTCACCGCGCGATCGAAGACGTCCTCGGATTCCTGGAGGGCCTCGGCGCCGGAGCGGTCTATGTCCTCGGCGGCGCGCTCGTTCTCTTCGTGCTCTTCAAGTGGTGGCAGCGCCGCCGGTTCTATCGGGCGCTCCGCATGGCCCGCATCGGCGTCGACGAGCTGCGCTCGCTCTTCGAGAAGGGCGAAAAGCCGGTCGTCGTGGACGTGCGGGGAGAGGGGGAGCGCGAGCGCGACCCCCGCCGCATCCCGGGCGCGATGACGATGGACGTCTCGGAGCTCGACGCGAAGCTGCCCGGCATCCCGCCCGAGGTCGAGATCGTCCTCTACTGCACGTGACCGAACGAGGCGTCGGCGGCCCGTGTGGCCCGCATGCTGATCGAGAGGGGATTCAGGAGAGTGAGGCCGCTCGCGGGCGGCCTGGATGCGTGGATCGACGCGGGCTACGAGGTCGAGGTGCTCGAGATCGCGTCCTGAGCCGGTTCCTCCTACCCACCCGGGACGACGACCGAGGTCGCCACCAGAGACCACTCCTCGCGCGGCCCCGCGGGCGCGGCGGCGGCGGTGCCGGACTCCTCCGCGTAGTGCTTCGCCTCGTCGGCCGAGAGGAGCTTGCGCGACAGGACGCCCTCGACGACGACGGTCTTTCCCGCGATGTCCTTCGGGACGAAGAAGCCGTAGTCCTGGAAAGTGACGCGGATCGACCGGGCGCCCTCCGTCAGGACCATCCAGCAGCCCTTGTTCTGGCACACCTCGGCGGCGGGCGCCTGGACGGCGAGCGTGTGGCCGACGTTCGCCTCCGAGGCCGCCGCCGCGAGCGTCAGCGGAGCAGTCGTCAGGGCGCGCGGTCGGCCGTATACCGTTTCCGGGGCCTTCGAGCTGCCCGCGCAGGACGCGAGCGACAGAACGAGCGTGAGAGCGAGCAGCGTCTTCATGGAGCCTCCCGGGTTCGAGCGAGCGCCGCGATTGCGGTCAGCGAGCGGACGAGGTCGGCGAGCGTCGCGACGTCGAGCTGCGTGGACCGATCCGAGAGCGCGCGGTCCGGCGCGTCGTGCACCTCGAGGAAGAAGCCGTCGACGGCGCCGGTGGCGGCGGCGGCTCGCGCGAGCGCCGGAGCGTACTCCTTCAGTCCGCCGGTCTCCCGGCCCCCTCCGGGGAGCTGGAGGGAGTGCGTGACGTCGTACACGATCGGACAGCCGAGCGCGCGCATCATCGGGAAGGAACGCATGTCCACGACGAGGTCATGGTAGCCGAAGGAGGTTCCGCGCTCGCAGAGGAGCACCTTCTCGTTGCCCGCGGCGCGGCACTTGTCGACGACCTTCCCCATGTCGTCGGGCGCGAGGAACTGCCCCTTCTTGACGTTGACCGGCTTCCCGGTCCGGGCGGCGGCTTCGATGAGATCCGTCTGGCGCGAGAGAAACGCGGGGATCTGCAGGACGTCGAGCACGGCCGCGGCCTGCCCGACCTGCGCCGCCTCGTGAACGTCCGAAAGGAGGGGGAGCCCCGTCTCCCGCTTCACCTCGGCCAGGATGTCGAGGCCTTCGACGAGCCCCGGACCGCGGAAGGAGTCTTTCGACGAGCGGTTGGCCTTGTCGTACGAGGACTTGTAGACGATCTTCACGCCGGTCTCTTCGGCGACCGCGCGGATCCGCCGGCCCATCGCCACGGCGTGCGCCCGCGACTCGATGACGCAGGGTCCGGCGAAGAAGAGGGGAGGGGCGCCGCCGCCGATCGTGTACCCGGGCGCGACCTCGACCGCGCGGACGTCGCTCAGGCGGTCTCCTCGCCGCGCAGGCGCAGCGGGACCGCGTCGGCCTCCGCCGCCTGCTCCCTCGTCGCGCGGTGGGCCTTCGCGGCGCGGATGAAGTCCCGGAAGAGCGGGTGACACGCGAACGGCTTGGACTTCAGCTCCGGGTGGAACTGGCACCCGAGGAACCACGGGTGGTCCTCGTGCAGCTCGATGATCTCGACGAACTTCCGGTCGGGCGACATCCCGGTGAAGGACATCCCCGCGTCCTTCAGCGCCGGCAGGAACTCCTGGTTCACCTCGAAGCGATGCCGGTGCCGCTCGGAGATCGCGCTCTCGCCGTACGCGCGCGCCGCGAACGAGCCGGGGGAGAGGTCGCACGGGTACTTTCCGAGGCGCATCGTCCCGCCGAGCGCCTCGACTCCGATGAGATCCCGCAGCTTGAAGATGACCTTGTGCTTCGGATCCTCGTCGAACTCCGTCGAGTTCGCGCCCTCGAGCCCGGCCACGTGTCGGGAGTACTCGATCACGGCGGTCTGGAGGCCGAGGCAGATGCCGAAGAAAGGCACCTTCTTCTCCCTCGCGTACCGGATCGCCCGCATCATCCCTTCGACGCCGCGCCGCCCGAACCCGCCCGGCACGAGGACGGCGTCCGCGCGCACGAGGGAGTCGGGATACTGCTCGTTCTCGAGCGTCTCCGCGTCGACGTACTGGAGTTTGACGCGGACGTTGTTCGCGATCCCGCCGTGCCCGAGGGCCTCGTTCAGCGACTTGTAGGAGTCGCCGTAGTCCACGTATTTCCCGACGACGGCGATCTCGACCTCTCCCGTCGGGTTCTTGATCCGGTTGACGAGCGTCTCCCACTTGCCGAGGTCGCGGTCGTAGTGGGGCAGGTTCAGCAGGTCGAGGAGAATCTCGTCCAGGCCTTCGGCGGCGAACTGCAGAGGCACCTCGTAGATCGACGGCACGTCTTTCGCCGTGATCACCGCCTCCACCGGCACGTTGCAGAAGAGCGAGATCTTGCGCTTGACCTCCTGAGGGAGGGGCCGGTCCGTCCGGCAGAGGAGGACGTCCGCCTGGATCCCGATCGAGAGCAGATCCTTGACCGAGTGCTGAGTCGGCTTCGTCTTCAGCTCGTCGGAAGCCTTGATGTACGGGACGAGCGTCAGGTGCACGTTCACCGCGTTTCCGCGCCCCGCCTCCTGCCGCATCTGGCGTATGGCTTCGAGGAAGGGGAGCGACTCGATGTCGCCGACCGTTCCGCCGATCTCGATCAGGACGACGTCGGCGTCCGGCTGCACCTTTCGGATGGACTCCTTGATCTCGTCGGTGATGTGCGGGACGACCTGGACCGTCTTGCCGAGGTAGTCGCCTCGCCGCTCGCGCTCGATGACCGTCGCGTAGATGCGACCCGCCGTCGTGTTGTTCACGCGCGTCGCCGTCATCGAGGTGAACCGCTCGTAATGGCCGAGGTCGAGGTCCGTCTCCGCCCCGTCGTCGGTGACGTACACCTCCCCGTGCTGGAAGGGGGACATCGTTCCCGGGTCGACGTTGATGTACGGGTCGAACTTCGCCAGCGCGACCTTGAAGCCGCGCGCCTCGAGCAGCGCGCCGATCGACGCCGCCGCGATCCCCTTGCCGAGCGAAGAGACGACCCCGCCCGTCACGAACACGTACTTGGCGCTCATTGCACGGCCTCCTTTTCGAGGTTCTCTCTCGTTGCCTGCAAGATCTTTTCCGCTCTCGCGAGGTCTTCCGGTCGATCCACGCCGATCGAATCCCGCACGGCCTCGCCGACCCAGATCGTCCAGCCTGCTTCGAGCCACCGGAGCTGCTCCAACGACTCGATCCGTTCGAGAGGCGAAGGCGGGAGCGCCGCGAGCTTCTGGAGCGTCTCCGCGCGATAGGCGTACAGGCCCAGGTGTTTCCGGTAGGCGGGCCGTCCGGCGCGCGGGAAGGGAATCCCCGCGCGGGAGAAGTAGAGCGCGCGGCCGTCCGCGGCGATGACGACTTTCACGACGTCCGGATCGCCCGCCACCTCGACGCCCGCGGGAAGCGCGACCGTCGCGATCTCCCGATCCGCGCCCGCGAGGAGCGTTTCGACCACGAGGTCGACGTTCTCCGGCGCCATGAGCGGCTCGTCCCCTTGCAGGTTGACGTAGACGTCTGCCGCGACCCGCAGCGCGGCTTCCGCGAGGCGGTCCGTTCCGCTCGCCGCCTCCGGGGAAGTCAGGACCGCCTCGCCTCCGTCGCCCCGAACGACCTCGGCGATGCGCGAGTCGTCCGTCGCGACGATCACGCGGTCGAGGCGCCGGGCGGCCCGCGCCGCCGCCAGGACGTGGAGCACCATCGGACGGCCGGCGAGGGGAGCGAGGGGCTTTCCGGGAAATCGGACGGAGGCGTAGCGGGCGGGAATCACTCCGATGACTTTCATGAAGGCATCGGGACTATAGAGTACCTTTCCATCGGACGCCGGTCAACGATGGAACTTCCCGAGAATCCGCGCGAACGACTCCTTTCCCGCCCGTCCTTCGCCCTTCTGTACGTCCTCGCGCTCGCGATCGCGGCCACCGCCGCGATCCGAGCCACCCTGCGGGCGCACTCCGAGCGCGAGCTTTCCCGCACCGGGAAGGCCCAGTGGATC
>DASRPJ010000096.1:0-5222 GCA_035646435.1 Thermoanaerobaculia bacterium
GCGATGAAGCTCGAGAGCCTCGGCGTCGCGATCGACGCGCTCACCTCCGAGCAGGAGGAGATGAGGAGCCGGTGGCAGTAGGAGCGCGAGCGGCCGCGGTGCTGATACTCGCCGTCGCGGCGGGGTGCGCGAGCGCGCCGCGTTCGGCGGGCTACTGCGCGGAGCTCCGCGGCGCCGGGCCGGGGTCCGACGCCATCGACCCTGCGGCGACCGGCTCGGCGCGACTCGAGATCGAGGGCACGACGATCCGGTTCCGCATCCGCACGTCGCCGGACCTCGGCAAGGTCGTCGCGACGCACCTCCACGAGGGCGCCGCCGGGGTGAACGGCCCGATGGCCCACGAGCTGAACCCCGGCTTCACGGGCGAGCTCCTCGAGGGATCGACGACCGTCACCCCGGAGATCGCGGCGGCCGTCGTCGCGAACCCGGCGGCGTATTACGTGAAGCTCCATAGCCTGAAGTTCCCGGGCGGCGCGATCCGCGGCCAGCTGAAACGGTGCGACGGGCCCGCGGTCGAGTAACGCGAGCGCCGTCGGATCGCGCGGACCTCATCGTGGCCGGCGGGACCGTGCTCACGATGGACGCGCGGGACGCGGTCGTCCCGAACGGCGCCGTGGCGATCCGGGACGGAGCGATCCTCGCGGTGGGCCCGCGCGCGAGCGTCGAGAAGCGCTTCGACGCCCGGCGGTCGATCGACGCCACGGACCGTCTCGTTCTGCCCGGGTTCGTGAACGCGCACACGCACTCACCGATGACGCTCCTTCGCGGAGTGCGCGACGACGCCGAGCTCATGGTCTGGCTCGAGAAGTACATGTTCCCGCTCGAGGCGCGCCTCGCCTCGCCCGGGTTCGTGAGATGGGGATCGCTTCTCGCGTTCTGGGAGATGATCGAGTCGGGCACGACGACGTTCGTGGACGGCTACTTCTTCATGGAGGAGGTCGCGCGAGCCGCCGACGAGACGGGCCTGCGCGCCGTCGTCGGCCAGGGGATCTTCGACATCCCGACGCCCGACTCGAAGAACGCGGCGGAGGGCCTCGCGCGCGGAGAACGGCTCCTTTCGAAGTGGCACGGTCACCCGCGCATCACCGCGGCGCTCGCCCCGCACGCCTGCTACACGGTTGGACCGGAGACGTTCGGCAGGACGATGGACCTCGCCGCCCGATTCGACGCGCCGGTCCTTCTCCACCTCTCGGAGTCCGCGAGCGAGCTCGCCATGGTCGGGGCGCGTTACGGTACGACTCCAGTGCGCCACCTGGCGGCTCACGGCCTGCTCCGCCCGGCGCTCGTCGCGACCCACTGCGTCCACGTCGACGACGAGGAGATCGCCCTTCTCAAAGGGAGCGACGTGGGCATCGTGCACTGTCCCGAGAGCAACTTGAAGCTCGCGAGCGGAATCGCCCCCGTCGGAAAGCTCCTCGCCGCCGGAGTGCGACTCGGCCTCGGGACCGACGGCCCGGCGTGCAACAACGACCTCGACATGATCGGCGAGATGGGCTCCGCCGCGCGCCTGCACAAGGTCGCGTCGCTCGATCCCACGGCGGCGCCCGCGCTCGCCGTCTTTCGCATGGCGACGCGGGGCGGCGCGGAGGCGCTCCACATGGAGGACCGGATCGGATCGCTCGAGCCGGGGAAGCGCGCGGACGTCGTGGCCCTGTCCCTGGCCGGCCCGAACGCGCTGCCGCTCTTCGATCCGTTCTCGCACCTCGTGTACTCCGCGCACGCGGACGCGGTCGAGACGGTGATCGTTGAGGGAAGAGTCCTCATGGAGCGCCGGCGGCTGAAGACCCTCGACGTCGACGCGATCCGCGAGAACGCGGAACGATACGGCCGGAAGGTGCGCCGGGCGCTGCAGTCTTAGCCCGGGGTCAGTCCGGATTCTCTGATTTTCGGGCGGGCTCGGGCGCGAGAGTCTTAGACCGGGGTCAGTCCTGATTCTCTGATTTTCGGGCGGGCTCGGGCGCGAGCGGTCGACCCCTCAGCGACGCCGCGAGGACGATCAGCGCGAGCGTCAGATACCCCGCGGCGAAGGTCATCGGGGCCGGATCGGCGATCCGCCACGGGAGAAAGAAGGTCCCCTGTGCCGCGGGGGAGTGGATGACGCCGAAGAGGCACAGGACTCCGGAGGCCGCGAAGTAGAGCGCTCCGCGGCGGAAGCGACCGTCGATCACCTCCGCGCCCGCCGCCCCCCAGAGGAGCGCCGTCACGATGAAGCCGTTGCCGAGCAGCCGGATCGCGCGGAACGTCTCGCCTGTCTCGCCCGTCAGGTTCGCGGCGGAGGTCCCGGCGGCGGCGAGGACAGAGCCGACCTGGAGCGACACGAGAAACGCGAGCGAGGGGAGGATCGCGAGCGAGATCGCCGGTCCGTGCCGCGCGGGAGTGGCAAGGTATCCCTGCGCGACCACCTCGAGGCCGATGTACACGAGGATCGGCGCCACGGCGGCAGCGGGGATCCAGCCGACGAGGAAGGGGAGATAGCCGAGCATCCCGCCGAGGCCGACGAAGAGCGCCGTCGCGACGGCGTACCCCGCGCCCGCGCCCATCTTCTTGAACGCGGGATGCCCGATGTAGGGCGTGCTCTCGACGACGCCGCCGCAGAGCCCGGCGACGAAAGTGCAGAATCCCTCGGTCATCAGGATCCCCCGCGTGTCGTACTCGTCGCCGGCGGCGGCGGCGCTCTCGGTGTTGTCGATACCGCCGACGATCGTCATGACGGCGAACGGCAGCGCGATCGGGAGGTACGCCCACGCGAGCGACAGGCCGCCCAGGAACGCGAGGCTCGGCCACGGGATCGCGAGCGCGAGGCCCTCTGCCGCGGGGGCCGCCGCCGACGCCGCCGGACCGAAGCCGGCGGCGACCAGAACGTAGTGGAGCGCGACGCCGACGACAACCGATACGAACGCGCCCGGCAGGCCGAAGGGGAGACGCACCCCGGCGACGAGCGTCACGAGAATGATCCCGAGCGCGGCGAATCCCACGATCGGGCTCGAAAAGACTTTCAGAAAGGGGAGGAACGCGATGAGAGCGATCCCCGCGCCCGCGATCGAGCCGAGGAGGCCGGCTCGCGGGACAAAGGAGCGCACCGCGTTTCCCGCGAACGCGAGCCCCATCTTGAAGAGGCCGACGAGCACCGTGACCGCCATGCCCATCTTCCACGAGAGAACGGCGTCGCCGGTCGCGAGGTACGCGGGGCCGAGCACGGCGAACGACATCCCGAAGACGCTCGGTGCGTTCAGGCCGAGCGGCATCGCGGTGACGTCGGTGCGGCCGGTGCGCCGCGCGAGCCGCCGAGCCATCCAGGCGTAGAGGAGGTCGCCGACGAGGACTCCGACGGCGGTCCCCGGCACGATGCGCCGGAGGACGAGGTCTCGCGGGAAGTCGAAGACGCCGACGAGGATCGTGACGAGGATGACGAGGTTCGCGACGTTGTCGAACATGAGCGCGAAGAACGCGTTCGCGTCGCCGGCGCGGAACCACCGATTGCGTGTCATCGGGAACTCGCGCGGGAAGCTAACACGACCGACGGTGCCAGAATCCCGCCGTGGCGAAGGAGGAAGCACCGCAGCTCGACCTGTTCGGGGGCGCGCTCGCCGACGTCCGCCGGCCGTCGGAGGAAGCGGAGCGCCTCGAGCGCGAGCACGCGGAGGCCCGCGCGATCGCGGCGCGGCTGCCGCCGAACGTCCGGTTCGGCACGAGCTCGTGGAGCTTCCCCGACTGGGCCGGGATCGTGTACTCGCGCGTCGCGAAGGAGACCGAGCTCGCACGGGAGGGGCTGCGCGAATACGCCAGTCACCCCTTGCTCACGACCGTCGGGATCGACCGCAGCTACTACGCGCCGATCCCGGAGCGGGACCTCGTCCGATACGCGGAGCAGCTTCCGCCCGGGTTTCCCTGCCTGGCGAAGGCGCCCGAGGCGGTGACGTCCGCGGCGCGCCCGTCGCGGTCCGGCGGCAAACCCGGCGAGTCCAACCCCGACTTCCTGAATGCCCGACTCTTCGTCGACGAGATGATCACGCCCTTTCGCGACGTGTTTCGCGAGCACACCGGGCCGTTCTTCCTGCAGTTTCCGCCCGCGCCGCGGTCTCTTCGGATGGCGCCGGCTGCGTTCGCCGCGAAGCTCGAGGGCTTTCTCGCCGACCTTCCCGGGGACTTTCGGTACGCGGTCGAGCTGCGCGAACCTGCGCTCCTGACGTCCGAGTATCGCGACGCGCTCGCCGCTCACGGCGCCGCGCACGTCTACAACTACGTCACCGCGATGCCGATGCCGGCGCGCCAGGCGGAGGCAATCCCGGTGACCTCGGCCTCTTTCGCCGTCATCCGTCTCCTCCTTCCGCCCGGAACGACCTACGGCGAGCGCCGGACGCTCAAACCGTTCTCGCGCCTCGCCGATCCGGACGACGAAATGAGACGACAGGTCGTCTCGATGATCCGAGACGCCGTAGAAGCCAGGATCCCCGTGTCCGTGCTCGTCAACAACAAGGCGGAAGGCTGCTCCCCGCTGACGATCCGCGCCCTGGCGGAACTCCTGGGTCAGGCCTGAATCTCTGCGCCGGGGCCTGAATTGGGGTCAGGCCCCAGGTCTGGGGCGCCCGGTCGGGCAGCACGAAGGTCCGGCGCGCGAGGTCGGAGCCGAGCGTCTCGGGCAGAATTGGGGTCAGGCCTGAATCTCTGCGTCCGTCTGCGGCGGAACTCCTGGGGTCAGGCCTGAATTCAGGTCAGGCCTGAATTCAAGTCAGGGCTGAATTCAGGTCAGACCCACGCGGTCGGGAAGTACGAAGGTCCGGCGCGCGAGGTCGGAGCCGAGCGTCTCGGGCGTGTAATACCGGTCGAGGACGCTCGGACGCCACATCATCAGGTCGGGATTCTTGGCGGCGAACTCTTCCCAGGTCGAGTTGCGCCCGGCGCGCTCCATGCGCTCGTTGACGAGGAGGAGATACGCCCAAGTGATCGTCTCGTGGTACAGCCCGGTCTTGTTCTTTGCCGCCGCGAAACGCTTCAACGCGGTCGAGAAGCGGCCGAGGGCGGCGGCGGGGGATTCCTCCCGCAGGATTAGCCACGCGGCGCGAACGTGCTCGGCGTGGTGAAAGCGTTCCGCGGGCAGCGAGCCGTTCTCGAAAGCGGCGAGAAGGTCGCGGTCCGTCAAGCCCTCCCCTCCTTCAGCCGGTGACTGTCGCCGGCCTTCAGGTCGAGGCCGTAGATGCGCTTGAGATCCGCAATCTGCTTCA
>DASRPJ010000097.1:0-8276 GCA_035646435.1 Thermoanaerobaculia bacterium
CGCGGCAACCGCGGCCGGGTTCTTGAATCCTCGCCGTCTCGTCGCCGCCGCACGGGAGGCGAGCGGTCGCCCCGCGAACGGACGCTATACGCCCGTCGTAACGCCCAACGTCGGACGCCTGCCGTGGCGCATGGAGGACGGCTTCAAGACGTTCCACCTGATCGCCGAGCCGGTCGTCCGCGAGTTCGCGCCCGGGCTCAAGGTGAACTGCTGGGGCTACAACGGGACGAGCCCGGGCCCGACGATCGAGGCGGTCGAAGGAGATCGCGTCCGCATGTACGTCGAGAACCGGTTGCCCGAGCCGACGTCGGTCCACTGGCACGGCGTACTCCTCCCGAACGGGATGGACGGAGTCGCCGGTTTGAACCAGCGGCGCATCGAGCCGGGCGAGACGTTCAAGTACGAGTTCACGGTGCGGCAGCACGGTACGCAGATGTACCACCCGCACTTCGACGAGATGGTCCAGCAGTCCATGGGGATGATGGGCTTCCTGATCTTCCACCCCCGGCGGCCGCGCCGTCGCGTGGACCGGGACTACGCGATCTTCCTGCACGAGTGGTTCATCAAGCCGGGGACCTCCACTCCGGATCCGACGGTCATGCTCGACTTCAACGTCTTTACTTTCAACAGCCGTGTGTTCCCCGGCACCGAGCACCTCGTCGCGCGCCTGGGCGACCGCGTGCGCATCCGTATCGCCAACATCAGCATGGACTCCCACCCCATCCACCTCCACGGCCACACCTTCCGCTGGACGGCGAGCGACGGGGGGCCGCTCCCCGAGACGGCCTGGATTCCCGAGACGAGCATCAATGTCCCGCCCGGCACGACCCGGGACATCGAGTTCATCGCGGACAACCCGGGCGACTGGGCGCTCCACTGCCACAAGGTCCACCACACGATGAATCAGATGGGGCACAACCTTCCCGTCCTTACTGGAGTGGACACCTCCGGGGTGGAGGAGAAGCTCCGCCAGCTCATTCCCGGCCACATGACGATGGGCACGACGGGGATGGGAGACATGCCGGACATGGGGACCCCGCGCAACACGTTGCCGATGGGCGGCGGCGCGGGAGCCGGCGAAGGTCCCTTCGGCACCATCTTCATGGGCGGGATGTTCACGATCCTGAAGATCCGGGAGAACCTCGGTTCGGGAGACCCGGGCTGGTACCAATACCCTGCGGGAACCGTCGCCTCGCCCGTCGGTCAACCGCACGCGCTTGCGAATCCTTCGCCTAGACACTCTCACGCGCTGCCGGGACAGGTGTCGCGCCTCGCGGCGGCCGCGGCGGTCGGCCCGCTCCAGGCGATCAAGGCGAACGCTTGCGGCGCGCCGCCAGTGCGTAAATGACCGTATCGAAAAGCGCGCGCTATGCACTCGTGGGCGCTCTTGCTCTGCTCGCGATAGCGGCAGTCCTGTTCGTTCGCCTCACGCGCTACGGTTTGAGCACGCACGACGAACCGACGAAAGCCGAAGTCGTCTTGGCGGGAGCGCTTCGCCGCTGGGCCTCACCGGCGGACCTGCGCGACAAGAAAAACCCTTTACCCGCGTCGCCCGAGGTGCTTGTGGAGGCGCGATCGCACTTCGCCGACCACTGCGCCGTGTGCCACGGGAACGACGGGAAAGGGCAGACTGTTTTCGGCCAGAAGCTCTTTCCCCGCGCGCCGGACATGACTCTGGACGCGACCCAGTCGCTCTCGGACGGCGAGCTCTTCGCCGTCATCGAAAACGGCATCCGCCTCACGGGGATGCCCGGCTGGGGAGACGGCACCGCCCAGACCGCGCGCGGGAGCTGGGGCCTCGTCCACTTCGTCCGGAATCTCTCGAAGTTGAGCGAAGCCGATCTTCGCGAGATGGAGAAGATGAACCCCATGACCGCAGCCCAATTCGAGCAGATGAGGGAGGAGGAGGCCTTCCTCGCAGGAGAGGCCGAGCCGCCGGAATCAAAGCCGCGGTCTCCACGTTCTCCACATGGCCACTAAACAAGGAGAAATCATGCGCACGCTCGCGCTTCTGTTTCTGATCGTCCTGCTCGCCTCGTCCACGGCCCTCGCACACGGAGGTCCGGGCAACCTTCTCGGCATCGTCAAGGAGGTCGACGAGAATCACATGGTCGTCGCCGCCAGGGACGGACACGAGGTCACGGTTCAGCTGACCGAGAAAACGAGCTACGAGAAGGCCAGCAAGCCGGCTGGGAGGCAGGACGTCGTCAGCGGAGCACGCGTGTCCGTCAAGCTCGAAAAGGACGGCAAGACCGCGGTCATCGTGAAGATCGGCTCGCAGACGAGGTAGCGTCCGGAGTCGATGAAATCGAAAGAGGAGATCCCGGCGGAAGAGACCTCCTCACCCTCGCCGGTCGATTCGGTGGCGAAAGACCCGGTTTGCGGGATGACCGTACGGCCGGACAGTCCCCACCGACTCGAGCACGCCGGTCATCTCTATCTCTTTTGCAGCGCCGGCTGTCTCGCGAAGTTCCAGGCGGACCCCGGCCGGTACCTCGGTTCGAAAACGTCTGCGGCGCCTGAGCACAGGGATCCACACGTGGGCGACACCGAATACCTCTGCCCGATGCACCCGGAGATCGTGCATGAGGAGCCCGGTAGCTGCCCGAAGTGCGGGATGGCCATGGAACCCGCCGGAGTCGCGGCGCCAGCGACGAAGACTGAGTGGACCTGCCCGATGCACCCGCAGATCGTGAAGTCGGAGCCGGGCAGCTGTCCGATCTGCGGGATGGCCCTCGAGCCGCGGACTGTGACGCTCGACGAGGAGAAGAACCCCGAGCTCACCGACATGACCCGTCGTTTCTGGCTCAGCGTCGTTTTGAGCGCGCCCCTCGTGGTCATCGCGATGGGCCACCTGCTCCCGAACGATCCGATCGGGCGCCTGCTCCCGCACGGAATCCGGAACTTCGTCGAGCTCGCCCTCGCCACGCCGGTCGTCCTGTGGGGAGGATTTCCTTTCTTCGTGCGGGCGTGGCAGTCGATCGTCAACCGGTCGCTCAACATGTTCACGCTGATCGGACTGGGCGTCGGGGTCGCGTACGTCTACAGCCTCGTCGCGACTCTCGCTCCCGATCTCTTTCCCGAGTCCTTCCGCGACGGGATGGGCCGGGTCGGCGTCTATTACGAGGCGGCGGCCGTCATCGTGACGCTCGTTCTGCTGGGACAGGTCCTGGAGCTCCGGGCTCGAAGTCGGACGGGAAACGCGATCCGGGCGCTGCTCGGCCTCGCGCCGAAGACCGCGCGCCGGCTTCTCGAAGACGGCCGCGAGGAGGACGTGCCGCTGACGGACGTGCGGGTCGGCGACCGGCTGCGCGTCCGGCCCGGCGAGAAGGTCCCGGTGGACGGCGTCGTCCTGGAGGGCCGGAGCGCCGTGGACGAGTCCATGGTCACGGGCGAGCCCATCCCAATCGAGAAGACCGCGGGAGAACGAGTGATCGGTGCCACCGTGAACGGGACCGGATCCCTCGTGATGCGCGCGGAGCGCGTCGGCTCGGAGACGCTTCTTTCTCAGATCGTGCGGATGGTCGCGGAGGCGCAGCGCAGCCGCGCGCCGATCCAGAAGCTCGCGGACCGTGTCGCGGCTGTCTTCGTGCCGGCGGTCATCGCGATCGCGGCACTGACGTTCGTCATCTGGGCGATCTGGGGACCGGCGCCGCGCATGGCTTACGCGATCGTCAACGCCGTGGCGGTGCTCATCATCGCGTGCCCCTGCGCGCTGGGGCTCGCGACGCCGATGTCGATCATGGTCGCGGCGGGGAAGGGCGCGACGGCCGGCGTCCTCTTCAAGAACGCCGAAGCGATCGAGGTCCTTCGCGACGTGAATGCGCTCGTCCTCGACAAGACGGGAACGCTGACCGAGGGCCGTCCGGAGCTCCACGCGGTCGAGGCCGCGCCCGCTGTGAACGAACGGGAGCTCCTCCGGCTGGCGTCGGGCCTCGAAAGGGCGAGCGAGCATCCGCTGGCGGCCGCGATCGTGCGGGGAGCGGAGGCGAGGGGCATTCGACCGGCGAACGCGGAGTCGTTCGAATCGCGCACGGGCGCCGGGGTCCTCGGGAGGGTCGAGGGGCATGCCGTCGCGCTCGGAAACCGCCGGCTGCTCGAGGAGTCGGGCGTGAAGACGGGTGAGCTCGACGGGAGAGCGGAGACGCTCCGGGCGGACGGAGCGACGGTCCTCTTCGCCGCCGTCGACGGAGAAGCGGCAGGGCTCCTGGCGGTCATCGACCCGATCAAGCCTTCGACACCGGAAGCGGTTCGTCGCCTTCACGAGGAAGGGCTCCGCCTCGTGATGGTCACCGGAGACAGCCGGACGACCGCGGATGCCGTCGCCGCAAAGCTCGGTCTCGACGACGTGATCGCGGAGGTCCGCCCCGAGCAGAAAGTCGAGATCGTTCGGAAGCTGCAGAGCGAGGGCCGGCTCGTCGCGATGGCGGGGGACGGCATCAACGACGCGCCCGCGCTCGCGCAGGCGAACGTCGGGATCGCGATGGGGACCGGAACCGACGTTGCCATGGAAAGCGCCGACGTCACGCTCGTCAAGGGAGACCTGACGGGGATCGTGCGTGCGCGACGCCTCTCTGACGCCACGATCCGCAACATCAAACAGAATCTCTTCTTCGCCTTCGTCTACAACGCGCTCGGTGTCCCGATCGCCGCCGGAGCGCTCTACCCGTTCTTCGGAATACTCCTTTCACCAATCATCGCGGCGGCTGCCATGAGCTTCAGCTCGGTCTCGGTGGTGGGGAACGCTCTCCGGCTGCGGCGCCTCTCGCTCTAGGTTCGGGTCCGTTCTGTACTACGGCGAGGACGCCCCCGGGCTCGGAGAAGCCGAGAAAGGGGAAATATATGGAGATTCGCAGCGTCCGGCGCGCTTTTGCTCTGGCACTCGATTTGCGAAAGAGAGACTGCTCGCCCATTTGACGGGCATGGAGGAGTCATGAAATCAAACAGGAAAACACGCGTCGCGCTCGTCCCGGTGGTCGCGATGCTCATCGGGTTGTCGGCCGCGTCGACGTTCGCGCAGACGCCGGTCAAGTCCGGGTTCAACCTCTTCTCGCCGGAGCAGGACATCGAGATCGGCCGTCAGTCGGCGGTCGAGGCGGAGCGTCAGCTGCCCGTTCTCGGGCGCTCCGCGGCCGAGCAGTACGTGGACGCCGTCGGCCGGCGGCTCGCCGCGGTGGCGCCGGGTCCGAAGTTCCCTTACACGTTCAAGGTCGTCAACGCCGCGGACATCAATGCGTTCGCGCTGCCCGGCGGACCGATCTACCTGACGCGCGGGCTCATCGAGTCCGTGCCGTCGGAGCCGGAGCTCGCCGGGGTCATCGCCCACGAGATCGCGCACGTCGCGCTGCGCCACGGTACGAACAACGCCTCGAAGGCCTACCTCGCGCAGGCGGGGATCGGCATCCTGGGCGGCGTCCTCGGGGGCGGAGGCGGAGCGACGGGTCAGATCATCCAGGCGGTCGGCGGACTCGGTTTGAACGCCCTCTTTCTCAAGTTCAGCCGGAGCGCGGAGACGCAGGCGGACATCGTGGGTACGCAGATGATGGCGCGGGCGGGCTACGACCCGCAGCGCATGGCGTCGATGTTCGCGATGCTCCGCCAGAAGCAGGGCCGCGAGCCCTCCAAGCTGGCGAACTTCTTCGCGAGCCATCCTTCGCCCGCCAACCGCGAGGCGCGGGTGACGCAGGAAGCGAGACTTATGGGCCAGGTGCGAACGACCTCGCCGGTCGGCGGCCTGGAGACCGCGCAGGGCGAGCTTCGCCGGCTGCGCCCGGCGCCCACGATGGGCCAGATCGCGCAGGCCGCGCAGGGCTCCGGCTCCGGCTCCGGGTCCGGGCAGCCGACGGTCGCCGGAGGGGTGCCGTCCCAGCAGGGGAGCATCGAGCGGCCGTCGACCCGCATGAGGACGTATCGCCAGCGGGGAGACTTCTTCCAGATCCAGTATCCCGAGAACTGGCGGGTCTCCGAGGGCGCCGGCGGGCACGGCGTGACGCTCCTCCCCGAAGGCGGCGCGGTCCGCGCCTCCAACGGCCAGGACATCCTCGTCTACGGCGTCGTCATCAACCACTACGAGCCCTTCGGGGGCTCGATCGGAAACGTGTTCACGGACCGGACGGACCCGGTCACCGGGCGGCAGGGGACGCTCGAGCAGGCGACGAACGACCTCGTCGACCAGCTCGTGCAGAACAACCGCCATCTCCGCTTCGTCCGCAACTCGACGAAACGGCAGACGATCGACGGCGCGCAGGCTCTCTCGGTCGTGCTCGCCGGCACGTCTCCGGTGACGAGGGTGGAGGAGCGGGTCACCGTCTTTACCCGCGAGCTGCCGGACGGTCACGTCATCTACGCGCTGTTCATCGCGCCCGCCCAGGACTACTCGGCGCTGTCGAACACTTTTCAGTCGATGGTCTCGAGCCTGCGCGTCAACGACAACGCCGCGCACGGCCGGACGTCCCAGAGCTCGTTCCCGTAGGGGTCAGGCCTGAATTCAGGCCTGACCCCTAGTACTTGAGGCGCAGCACCGTGGGAGCGGCGCCCTCGCGCGGCACGACGAGGAAGAGGTCGTCGTACTGCGTGGACGGGATCTCGATTTTCTCGTCGTGTCCGAGCGCGGCAAGAATTTCGGGCACCGTGTTCGAGTGACCGACGACGAGGACGACTCCGGAGGGCGCGTCCTTCTTCAGTCGATCGACGAGCAGCCGCGGCGCGGGCTTCCCATCGGCGTCGCGTGGCGCGTAGGCGCGGACCTCGAGTTTCCGGGCGCGCGCGAGCGGCTCGGCGGTCTGTCGCGCGCGGTCCGTCTCGGTGGCGTAGATCCCCGTGATGCCGGCGTTCTGGAGCGCCTGGGCGAGGCGGTCGGCTCGAGCGCGCCCCGCGGCCGACAACGGCACTCCCGGCTCGTTCGCGTCGGAAGCTTTCTCAGCGTGACGCACGAGAATGATCGCGGTCTGTGCGAGCGCCGCGTTCGCGAGTCCGGCGAAGAACAGTGTGACAGCGAGGCCGAGCTTCATCCGTGTTCAAACTAACACGATGCGATACATTCACCCGCCGAATGGGAGGTCCGAATGAAGGCGATCGACCGCCGTTTTCGCTTCCTTCTTCTCCACGCCGCCGCGGGCGCTCTGCTCGTTTCCTCGACCGCGGCCGCCTTGCCTGAGACTTCGGCCGCTCCCTCGCGCGCCAAGGCGCCGACCGTCGCGGAGGCGAAAGTGTTCGTCGAGGAGGCGGAGGCGAGGCTCCTCGAGCTCTTCGAGGAGGCGGGCCGGGCCGGATGGGTCCAGGCGACCTACATCACCGACGATACCGAGATCCTCGCCGCGAAGGCGAACGAGCGCGCGATCGCCGCCGGCGTCGAGTACGCGAAAAAGGCGACGCGTTTCGACAAGCTGAAGCTTCCCGAAGACGTCGCCCGCAAGCTGAAGCTCCTGAAAGTCGGCCTCACCCTCGCGGCGCCTTCGAACCCGAAGGAGAGCGAGGAGGTCACCCGCCTCCAGGCCTCGATGGAGGGGATCTACGGCAAGGGGAAGTACTGCCCGCAGGGAAAAGACAAGTGCCTCGACCTCCAGGACATCACGAAGATCATGGCGGAGAGCCGCGACGCCGCGCAGCTCCTGGACGTGTGGCGCGGCTGGCACTCGATCGCGGTCCCGATCCGGCCCGAATACACGCGCTTCGTCGAGCTCGCCAACAAGGGCGCGCGGGAGCTCGGATTCGCCGACACGGGAGCCATGTGGCGATCCAAGTACGACATGCCCCCCGACGACTTCGCGAAAGAGGTGGACCGTCTCTGGGAGCAGGTCAAGCCGCTCTACAGCTCGCTCCACTCCTACGTCCGCTGGAAGCTCCGCGAAAAGTACGGCGACGCCGTCCCCGCGAACGGCCCGATCCCGGCGCACCTGACCGGCAACATGTGGGCGCAGGACTGGTCGAACGTCTATGACCTCGTCGCGCCGAAGGACGCCGATCCCGGGTTCGACCTGACGAAGATCCTCAAGGCGAAGAAGGTCGACGCGAAGGAGATGGTCCGCTACGGCGAGCGTTTCTTCACGTCTCTCGGTTTCGAGGCGCTGCCGGAGTCCTTCTGGGAGCGGTCGCTCTTCACGAAGCCGCGCGACCGGGAGGTCGTGTGCCACGCGAGCGCGTGGGACGTCGACAACGTGAACGACCTGCGGATCAAGATGTGCATCGACACGACCGCGGAGGACTTCTCGACGATCCACCACGAGCTCGGGCACAACTTCTACCAGCGCGCCTACAACACGAAGCCGGGTCTCTTC
>DASRPJ010000098.1:0-4947 GCA_035646435.1 Thermoanaerobaculia bacterium
GATCTGACGAAACCCGAACGAACCAAGACGGCGAGGATTCGTGGTGCCGCGCCGGCGGCATTTCGATCACATAACGAACTCCCGGCGATCGCCAGTAAAAGCCTGGCAAGAAGAAGGATGAGTCATGAAACTGTATGTCGGCAACCTCCCCTACAACATCTCGGATGATCAGCTGAGCGCCATGTTCGCCCGGTACGGCACGCCGGACTCGGCGAAGGTGATCACGGACCGCGACTCCGGCCAGTCGAAGGGATTCGGCTTCGTCGAATTCAACGACGCGGAAATCGCGAAGGCCGCGCTCGCGCTCGATGGAACCGAGTTCGGGGGACGGTCGCTCAAGGTGAACGAAGCGCGTCCTCGCACCGAGAACGCAGGTGGATTCGGCGGGCGCTCGCGCTACTAAGCTACTAACCCGTCTTTTTCACGGGGTCGCCGGCGCAAGTCGGCGGCTCCGTTTTTTTTGGCCGGGGCCGGGCCGTCCTCAGCTCACGAGCCCGTGGTGCAGGGCATAGCGGGTGATCTCGGCGCTCGACTTCACCTTGAGCTTGTCGAAAATGCGCTGACGATAGGTGCTGACGGTGCTCTTGCTCAAAGACAAAGCCGCTCCGACTTCCTTCATCGACTTGCCGGAGGCAATGAGCGAGAGGACTTCGTATTCACGGTCGGAGAGCGTCTCGTGGGGAGGCTTGTTCGTGTCGCGCTGGATTTCCTCGATCAGGCGGTCGGCGAGCGACCGACTGATGTACTTGTTTCCGCTCACGATGAGCTGAATCGCGCGGACGAGATCGTCCGACGCGCACTCCTTGCTCAGATACCCGGACGCGCCCGCTTTGACCGCGCGGACGCCGAGCTCGTCTTCCGAGTGAATGCTGAGTATCAGAACGGGCAGGAGCGGCCGCTCGCGGCGAAGGTCCCGGAGGAGGTCGATGCCGGTTCGCCCCGGGAGCGTGATGTCGAGCACGACGAGGTCCCAGTCGGACTCCCGGACGAGGGCGAGCGCTTCGTCCGCGCTGCCTGCTTCGGCGCCGACGACGAGGTCTTCCGTTTCCGCGAGGATCCGCTTGAGGCCGTCCCGCACGATCGGGTGGTCGTCGACGATCAAGATCCTCTTCACGTCGCCCCGCCTTCGAGGGGAATTCGGATTCGGAGCTTCACTCCGCCCTCGGACGCGTTCTTCAGACTCACGGTGCCTCCGAGCGCCTGGATGCGCTCGCGAATACCCAGAAGTCCGAGCGAGTTCCGCCGGTTCAAGTCCTCGTCGCTTATGCCGTGGCCGTTGTCGCTGATCTCCAGCAGCAAATCCGTCGCCTCCCGGGACACCTGGATCTGAACGCGCGAGGCGTCGGCGTGCCGGACGACGTTCGTCAGGGCTTCCTGCGTGACCCGGTAGAGGTCGGTCTTGGAGGCGAGAGCAACCGTCAGGCCCTCGGCGCGGTTGACGAGGCGACACCGGATGCCGGTACGCGCTTCGAAGTCCCGCGCCTGCCACTCGAGCGCATCCACCAGGTCGAGGTGGTCGAGAACGGAGGGGCGGAGCTCCGTCGAGAGGTTCCGAACCGTCCGGAGGAGCTCGTCGATCGAGGTCAGGATTTCCCGCGCCAGTCCCTGCAGGCTCTCCGGATCGCGGGGAAGGGATCGTCGAAGGCGCGCGACGTCCATCTTCAGGACCGTCAGCTTCTGACCGAGCTCGTCGTGGATTTCGCGCGCAATCCGGGAACGCTCCTCCTCCCGCGCGGCGCTCAGGCGAAGCGAGAGATTCCGAAGCTCCCCTCGCGACTTCTCGAGCTCTTCTTCCGCCTCCTTCCGATCGGTGATCTCGAGCACCGTGCCCTCGATGATCCACGGGTCGCGGGTGCGGTCGAGCGTCACGTTTTCGAGCAGCCAGAACGTCGACCCGTCCTTGCGCCGCCCGCGGAGCTCGAAGTTCACGAGAACGCCGTTCTGCTCGAGCTTCGCGAGAAAGCCTTTCAGCTCCCTGGCGCTCGAGTAGAGCTTGCGCGCGGGCACCGAAAGGATTTCCTCGCACGAGCCGTATCCGTACATCTTCGCGAAGGTCTCGTTGCAGTCGAGGATCCTTCCGTCGGCCGTGGAACGGTAGAGCCCCGCGAGGTTGCGCTCGAAAAGCTGCCGGTACCGCTCCTCCGAGTCCACCCCGGCAGTTTACGCGCCCGGGCGAGCCCTACTCCGCCCGGCCGCTCCCGGGCTCGTACTTCCACGCGGTTTTCCCGGCCGCGCCCTCGGCGAAGCGGGGATCCACGTACTCCTCGAAGGCGATCCTCCGGTCCAGCACGCCGGTCTGGATCATGAGGTCGCGGACCATGTCGAAGTCGGGCTTGCGGGGGGAGAGCCGCGTGTAGAGGACCCGGTCGAGCGGCTTCGTCAACGCATGCCGGAGGAGCTCGGGCGGCTGGTTGAAGTAGTAACGGCCGACGAAGTCCGCGGCGTGCTCCCGGTGGGACTGGCCCTGGTCGAGCCACAGTCCCGATCGGGCGATGCCGTCGACGAGCACCTGGAGAGCTTCGGGCCGCTTCGCGATGACGTCCTCCCGCGCGACGACGACGCACGACATGTAGTCGGGCCAGTACTCGCGCGCGTGGAAGAGGACGCGCCCGTACCCGCCGAGCTCGGCCTGCGATGGATAGGGCTCGCCCATCGAGAACGCGTCGATCGCCCCGGCGGCGAGCGCGCCGGCGACATCGGGCGGCGCCATCTCGACCATGCGGAGCGAAGAAGCGGGGATGCCGTGCTTCGCGAGGGCCTTGAAGACGATGAGCCGCTCGTCGGAGAAGCGGCTCGGGATCGCGATCGTGTGGCCGGGCAGGTCGTTGACCGAGCGGATCTTTCCCTCCTTCCGGACGACGACCGCGCTCCCGTAGCGGTGCCCGAGATAGATGATGCGGATCGGGACGCCCTGTGCCTTGAGCGCGATCGCCATCGGGGCGACCATGAACCCGACCTGCATCCGGTCGGCGATCAGCGCCTCCTTGATCTCCGGGAACCCCTGGAAGAGGCGGGGGATGAACAGGTTCCCGTCGACCGAGTAGCGGGAGATGAAGTCCGTGACCGGGCAGGTCAGGTGGCACGTGACCGGGATGTAGGCCACGTTCAGCTTCCTCTTCTCGAGCGGCAGCCGGTCGTTCACGACGCTCGACCAGTTCACGTTCAGCGCGAGGTGCGCGGCGGTCAGGGCCACCGTCCAGACCGCGACGGCGATCACGACCTTTCGCGAAGCGGTCATCGGTAGCGCCTCACGATCCCTGGAAGCCCCAGCGAACGGCCCGCATCCTCTCGATCAATCGGACGAGCGAGTTCAGCCCGAGCCCGATCAGGCCGATCAGCAGCATCGCCGCGACGACGAGGTCGTATCGCTTGCCGGCGTTGCGCGAGTCGATCACGAGGTAGCCGAGGCCCGAGTCGACGGCGAGCATCTCGGCGGCCACGACGACGAGCCACGCGACGCCGAGCGCGACGCGCAGGCCCGTCAGCACCCGAGGGAGGGCGGCGGGAAGGATCACGCGCGCGAAGAGGGCGGGGACCGACAAACCGAAGTTCCGGCCCGCGGAGAGGTACATCATCGGGACGTTCCGGACGCCGTTCATCGTCGCGACGACGATCGGGAAGAACGACGCGAGAAAGATGAGGAAGATCGCGGCGAGGTTCGTGACCCCGAAGAGCACGATCGCGATCGGGATCCAGGCGAGCGCGCTGATCGGCCGAAGCACCTGGATCACCGGGTTCAGGGCCGCGGCGGCGGCGGGATACCAGCCGAGGGCCAGACCCAGCGGGATCCCGAGCACGAGCGCGATCACGTACCCGCAGGCGACCCTCCACAGCGAGTCGCCGATGTAGCTCGCGAGCACCCCTTTTTGAGCCAGCTCCCCGACGCCGCGCAGCACCTCCATCGGCGAGGGAAATATCTCGGACCCCGTCGCGACGACGAGAACGTGCCAGGCGAGGATGAGAAGGGCAGCCGTCGAAAGCGGCAGGAGGACCGTGAGCAGAGAGCCCGGCTTCCGCTCACCGGACGGGAGAGGCTCGAGAAGGGACTCGGGCGTGCTCATATGCGGTGCGCGAGCCCGATCTCTTCGAAGATGCTGTCCCGCAGCGCGAGGTAACGCGGCGAGGAGAGGTCCCGCGGGTGCGCGAGGTCGACGTCGACGATCTTCCGAATCGCGCCGGGCCGCGCCGAAAGCACGACGATCCGATCCGCGAGCTGGACGGACTCTTCGATGTCGTGCGTGACGAAGAGGATCGTTTTCCTCTCCGCCTCCCAGATGCGGAGGAGCTCGCTCCTCATGACGAGGCGCGTGATGGAGTCGAGCGCGCCGAACGGCTCGTCGAGATAGAGGACATCCGGGTCGACCGCGAGCGCGCGCGCCACCTCGACGCGCTGCTTCATCCCGCCGGACAGCTCCTGCGGATAGGCCGTCTCGAACCCCTCGAGACCAACGAGACGGACGTAGTGTGCGATGCGACGCGCTTTCTCGGCCGCGGAGACGCGCGAGAGCCCGAACCCGATGTTGCCTTCGACCGTCAGCCAGGGGAACACGCCACGCTCCTGGAAGACGAACACGCGTCGCGGGCCCGGTCCCCGCACCGGCTCGCCGTCGATCGTCACGCCGCCGGAGGTCGGCGGCACGAAGCCCCCGACGATGTTCAGGAGCGTGGACTTCCCGCAGCCGGAAGGGCCCAGGATGCACACGAGCTCTCCCTCTCGCACGTCGAGGGTCACGTCGTTCAGAACGCTGACTTCGTGGCCGTTCGTCTGAAAGGTCTTCGACAGCCGCTCGATCCGGACCTTCGGCGAAACGCTCCCTCTCCCCTCCGGGGAGAGGGCCGGGGTGAGGGGCCCTTTAGTCGAGGTCACGACGCGACCCGCGCCGGAGCCGCGGCCGTGCTCGCGGCCTCGATCTGCGTGTAGCCCCACGCCATCGCCTTCGAGCGCTC
>DASRPJ010000099.1:0-3241 GCA_035646435.1 Thermoanaerobaculia bacterium
CGCTCGACGACATCTTCGAGATGCAGGACCAGGTCTCGCGCAAGATTGCCGAGGCCCTCCAGGTCGAGCTGACGCCGTCCGAGGAACGCCGGTTGACGCGGACGGCGCGCCCGGCGGGAGAGGCGTACGAGCTCTACATGAAGGGGAGGCTTCACCTGTCGAGGGAGACGATCGCCGACCTTAACGCCGCGGTCGAGTCCTTCGAGAAGGCCGCGGAGATCGACCCGCGATTCGCGCTCGCGTGGGCGGGCTTGTCGGCAGCCTTCGCGAGAATGGGGTTCAGCTTCGATCCGGAAGGCGACTGGTGGCAGCGCGCGGAAGCGATGTGCGAGAAAGCTATCGCGCTCGAGCCGGGGCTCCCGGAGGCGCGCTACACCCGGGCGATCCTCCTCTGGAGTCCGCCCCGCGGGTTCGACGTCGTCGCGGCGTTGCCGGAGTTCACCGCCGCGCTCGCGGGCCGGCCGAGCCTGGGGGATGCCCATGAACGTCTCGCGGTCATGCTTCTCCACATCTCGATGTTCGACGAGGCGGAGCGCCACTTCGAGCGCGCGCTGGAAATCAACCCCGACGACGCACTGGCGCAGACCCACTTCGCTCTCTGCCGGTATTACCAGGGAAGATACCGGGAGTCGCTCGACCTGTCGCAGGCGGCGATCCGGGAAGCCGCTTCCGCGTGGGGCCTCTATCACTTCGCGCTCTGCCAGCTGCATCTCGGTCTCTTGACGGAAGCGGAACAGACCGCCGAGCTCGCGGCCCGTCGCTTTCCGGGAGACGTCCTCGTATTTGGAGCCCGCGGTCTGATCGCCGCATTACGGGGCGATGCGGCGCGCGCGCGCGAACAGATCCAGCTGACCGTTCAGCATCGCCGGTCGTTCGGGCATTACCATCACGCTCAATACGACGTCGCCTGCATCTACGCGCTTCTCGGCGAACCGGAGCAGGCGCTCGACTGGTTGACGGATTCTGCCCGCAACGGCTTTCCGTCCCACGCGTTCTTCGAGAAGGATCCTTTTCTCGACGTGCTGCGCGGTGAGGAGCGGTTCCGCAGCCTGATCGCAGAGCTCACGCGGGAGTGCGACGGATACCGGCTCCTCTACACCGGCCTGCGCCGGTCATCGAGCGGCTCCTCGGGGAGCGCGGGCGTGAGCGCGAGATGACGCTCGCCGCGGGAACGAAGCTCGGGCCCTACGAGATCCTCGCGCCGATCGGGGCGGGCGGGATGGGCGAGGTCTACCGGGCGCGCGACACGAGGCTCGACCGCACGGTCGCGGTCAAGGTCCTTCCACCCCACCTCTCGGAAGACGCCGAGCATCGCCGCCGCTTCGAGCGCGAGGCGAAGATGATCTCCGCACTATCGCACCCCCACATCTGCGCGCTCCACGACGTCGGCCACCAGGACGGGACCGACTACCTCGTCATGGAGTACGTCGAGGGGGAGACGCTCTCGGATCGGCTGGTCAAAGGCCCCCTTCCGAACGAGCAGGTCCTCCGCTTCGGAATCGAGATCGCCGACGCGCTCGACCGGGCGCACCGACAGGGCATCGTTCACCGGGACCTGAAACCGGGCAACGTCATGCTGACGCGCTCCGGCGTCAAGCTCCTCGACTTCGGACTCGCGAAGATGCGCGAGGTCGAAGAGGCGCCGACCGGCCTCTCCGCCTCCTCGCTTGCGACGCGCACGAGCGCGGACCGGTCGCCCCTGACCGAGAAGGGCACGATCCTCGGGACCTTCCAGTACATGGCGCCCGAGCAGCTCGAGGGCCGGGAAGCGGACGCGCGGAGCGACATCTTCGCCTTCGGCGCGGTCCTCCACGAGATGGCGACGGGAGAGAAGGCCTTCACCGGGAAGACGCAGGCGTCGTTGATCGGCGCGATCCTCCACACCGAGCCGCCGCCGATCTCTTCCGTCGTTCCCCTCGCGCCTCCCGCGCTCGATCGGGTCGTGAAGACCTGCCTCGCCAAGGACCCGGAGGACCGCTGGCAGACGGCGCATGACGTCAAGCTGCAGCTCCGGGGGATCGCGGAGACGAGCCCGCAGAGCGTGAGCGTCGCCGCGGCGGCCCCGGTCTCCCGGGGGAGCCGCGCGCGCATCCTCTGGCTCACGAACGCCGCCACGCTCGCCGTTGCGACTCTCCTCGGAATCGCTCTGTATCGCGCGACCCGGCCCGATCCGCAGCGCGTCGTCGTCTCTTCCATCGACGTCCCGGAGAAGACGAGCATCGCTTTCGACAGCGGGGCGCCTCTCGTTTCCCCCGACGGCCGCAAGCTCGCCCTGATCCTGTCGGCCGGCGGCGGCCGGACCGCCGCGTGGCTCCGCAGTCTCGACGGCTCGGTCGTGCGTCCTCTGGCCGGCACCGAGGGAGCGGTGTACCCGTTCTGGTCTCCCGACTCGCGCCACCTGGCGTTCTTTGCCGACGGGAAGTTGAGAAAGGTGAACGTGGAGAGCGGGGGCCCGCCGGACATCGTCGCCGATGCGCCCCTGGGGCGGGGAGGGGCCTGGAATCGGGAGGGGGACATCGTCTTCGCCCCGGACACCGGCGGCACGCTCTTCCGGGTGTCGTCCTCCGGCGGCGCCGCGACTCCCGTCACGGCCCGCGACGAGGGGACCGGGGAGATCAGCCACCGCTACCCGTCCTTCCTTCCGGACGGCCGGCGCTTCGTCTACGAGGTTCAGGTAGGAGGAGGGGGGAGCCAGTACAAGCACTTCGTCGGCTCGCTCGACCCGAAAGAAACCGCCCTCCGACTTCCCTTCGAGAGCGAGTCGAACGTCGTCTACTCGCCTCCCGGGCATCTCCTGTTCGTTCAACAGGGAAACCTCCGGGCGCAGCCGTTCGACGCCGACCGGCTTCGACCGGTCGGCGAGTCCTTTGCCGTGGTGGATTCCGTGCAGGTCAGCTCGATCGTCGGGTTCGGCAGTTTTTCCGTCTCGGACGACGGCGTGCTGGCGTACGTGGGGGGAGCGGCGGCGCGGTTTTCGAGGCTCGTCTGGACCGATCGCACGGGCAAGGAGCAGGAGACCCTCGGGACGCCGGCGGTTCACTGGGATCCTCGCCTTTCCCACGACGGACGGCGCCTCGCCGTCGCGGTCGAGGATTCGCGTGGGAATTCCGACGTCTGGATCCACGACCTGGCCCGAAAGGTCTCGACGCGGTTCACCTTCGACCCCGACGCCGACCTCGGGCCGGTCTGGTCCCCCGATGACGGCCGGATCGTCTTCACGTCGTACCGTCGCGGTCCGGGC
>DASRPJ010000100.1:0-41524 GCA_035646435.1 Thermoanaerobaculia bacterium
TGACGCGGTTGATCGGGCTCGCCGGAGCGGACGGCCGGGCCTTCCCGACGCCGGAGTCCGTCGCGAGGCTCTCCGTCGCGACGATCGGCAATCGGGTTCGCTGCGGCTATCGCGCACAGGCCCTCCGCGACTTCGCGAAACGCGTGGCGTCCGGAAAGCTCGACCTCGCCCGCTGGGAAGACGGCACGCTCTCTTCCGAGGACCTGCGCGCCGCGATCGTCTCGGAGAGGGGCTTCGGTCCATACGCCGCCGAGGGGCTCATTCGGATCCTCGGGCGGCACGACTTCTATGCGCTCGACTCCTGGACGCGCCAGGAGTACCGGAGGCGCTATCCCGGTCCCGCTCGCGCGACGGATCGTTCGATCGCGCGCCGGTACGCGCGTTTCAGGAAGCACCGCGGGCTCGCTTTCTGGCTCGAGATGACCGACGACTGGCACGAGTAAAGAGCGAAGCGGGCTCGAACAGTCTTCGGAAACTCCACCCGGATCCTTTCCGCGCGCGGAATCCTCCAGCGGTAGCGGACGCGCAGTCGTACGACCGCAACCTGTGGCGATGGAGTGCGCTAGCGAGTCCTCTTCGTCGAAGAAGGGCCCGTTGATTCTCTTTGCGCTCGCTTTACGCCCCTAATTTTTTTAGGGATTTCCTTTTCCTTGACTAACAAAGTTGGCGCTCCTAACATCCGCCGCAAGTGGCCTAATCTGGAAAAAAGTGGGAGAAAGTGGCGGTGATCTTCGGATCGCTGCGCCAATCGAAGTATGGACCGCTTTCGGGGAAGCGCTCCGGCGCGAGTCGACGAAAAGGGACGGCTCAAGGTCCCGAGCGTCTTCCGCGCGCAGATCGAAGAGGCCTTCGGACCCGAGCTCTTCGTCACCTCCGTACACGGCAAGAACGTCCTTCTCTACCCGCTGCCGATCTGGCGGGCCCTCGAGGAGAAGCTCGCGTCGCTTCCGGCCGTGCACCGCGCGAAGAGCAAGTTCCTGGAGCGCGTCAACTACTACGGCCAGGACGCGACGCTCGACGGCCAGGGCCGCGTCCTCGTGCCGCAGATCCTGCGCGACGCCGCGAAGCTCCCGTCGGAGGTGGTCGTCACGGGCAACATCGACCACTTGGTCGTCTCCGACCGCGGCGGTCTCGAAAGCCGCCTGGCCACGGAGGACTTCACCCCCGAGGACTACGACGAGCTCACGAAGGCCCTTTCGTGAGACGAAAAGAGAAGAAGTAGGAGTGGAGAGACGCAAGACGCTGGCCGAGCCCCGCACACGCCGGTCCTCGTGTCCGAGGTGGTGGAGCTCCTCGCCCCGGAGCGGGGCGGCTTCTTCGTGGACGCGACGGTGGGAGCGGGTGGGCACGCCCGCGCCCTCCTCGAAAGCGGCCCGGGAGTCGAGCTCCTCGGCCTCGACCGCGACCCCGACGCCCTCGCGCTCGCCCGTGAGCGGCTGGCCCCGTTCGGCAAGAGGGTTCGGCTCGTCTGCGCCAACTTCTCCGACCTCGAGTCCGCGCTCGAGGGCCTTCCCGCCCCCGACGCCATCCTCGCGGACCTCGGCGTCTCCTCGATGCAGCTCGAGGTGCCCGCGCGCGGCTTCTCTTTCCGCCGCGACGGTCCACTCGACATGCGCATGTCTCGCTCCGGCCGCAGTGCCGCCGACGTGGTTGCGACCGCTTCGGCGGCTGAGCTCTCTCGAATTTTTTTTGAATACGGGGAGGAATGGATGGCGGTAAAAATCGCGCGGGCAATCCTCGAGGAACGGTCCCGGGGACCGATCACTTCGACTCGGCAACTCGCTCGCATCGTGGCGCAGACGAAGGGGGATCGCCAGAAGATCGATCCCGCCACCAAGGTCTTTCAGGCGCTGCGCATCGAGGTCAACGAGGAGCTCCAGTCGCTCTCGAGGTTCCTCGCCGCGGCGGTCGAGAAGCTGAACGCCGGCGGAAAGCTGGCGGTCATTTCCTACCACTCCCTCGAGGATCGCCTGGTGAAGGAGGCTTTCCGTCGCGAGGCGGGAGTCTGCCTCTGTCCGCCGAAGCTCCCGGTCTGCGTGTGCGGCGCGAGGCGCGCCTTGATCGTGCTGACCCGCCGCCCCGTCCGGCCGTCCGAGGCGGAGGTCCGCCGCAACCCCCGTTCGCGCAGCGCGCGCCTCCGCGCCGCGGAGAAAGTTTCCCCGGAGAGAGTCGCTCTTTGAGCTCCGTCGCCCACGTCCAGTCGAAGCGCGTCCAGAACCTGCACCTGACGCGCGAGCGCGACCGCCGCCGCGGCCGCGAGCTCGCCACGCTCCTGCTCGCCGGCCTGCCGGTCGCCTGCGCGCTCCTCGGGTGGGTCGCGCTCCGGGTCGAGACCGTGAGGGTCGGTTACGCCCGCGGCCAGCGAACGCGCGTCCACGCGGAGCTCTTCGAGGAGAACCGGCGGCTTGCGACGGAGCTCGCGCGAGCCTCCGCGCCGGACCGCGTTCAGGCCGTCGCCGTCCGTAAGGGGCTCGCGCCGCCGCGACCCGGTCAGATCCAGTACGTCCTGTCGAAAGAAGGGGGACTTCGGTGAACTTCGTCCGCACCGCGCGCGTCCGGTTCCTCGTGATCGCCCTTTCCCTCTGGGCTTCGGTTGTCGTCGCGCGACTGACGCAGCTCCAGCTCGCCGACGGGGGCCGTTACCGCGCGCGGGCGCAGCGCCAGCAGGAACGCCGGATCGAGGTTTCTCCGCTCCGCGGCTCGATCTTCGACCGCGAAGGAAGACCGCTCGCGGTCTCGGTCGAAGTGGCGTCGGTCTACGCGATTCCCGACGAGGTCACTCATCCCGTCGAGACCGCGCGCGCGCTTTCGGCGCGTCTCGGGGTTCCCGAGGAAACCCTGCTCGCGCGCCTCACGCAGAAAAAGGGCTTCGTCTGGCTCGCGCGGAAGGTCGACCGGCCGACCGCCGCCGCCGTGCGCGCCGAGAAGATGCGGGGGATCCACCTCGTCGCCGAGACGAAGCGTTTCTATCCGAAGGGAAGCCTCGCCGCCGGCGTGGTCGGCTACGTCGGCACCGACGACAAGGGTCTCGGCGGCCTCGAGCACTTTTACGACGGCACGATCCGCGGCAAGCCGGGCGAGGTGGTCGCTCTGACCGACGCCCGCCGCTCGACGTACGGCCGCTCGGCGGCCCCGAACGACCGTCCCCCGCAGGAGGGCGCGTCCCTCGTCGTCTCTCTCGACTCGGGAATCCAGTTCGCCGCGGAGCGCGAGCTCGCGGCCGTCGTGGAGGAGACGCAGGCCCGTTCGGGCTCGCTCGTGCTGCTCGATCCGCGGGACGGCGCGATTCTCGCCATGGCGACCGCGCCCGGTTTCGACCCGAACGACTATCGCAGCTATTCGGCGGAAACGCGGCGCAACCGCGCCGTCGCGGACGCCCACGAGCCCGGCTCGACGTTCAAGATCGTGACCGGCGCGCTCGGCATCGAGAACGCGCTCGTCGACCTCGAGGAGGCGATCCCGACCGGGGACGGCACGATCCGGATCGGAAACACGACCATCTCGGAGCACGACGGAAAAAGGTTCGGCGCGCTCACGCTCGCGGGAGTTTTCGAGCACTCGTCCAACGTCGGGATCATCCGGGTCGGCCTGCGGCTCGGCCCGCAGCGGCTCTGGGAAGGGGCGAACGCGCTCGGCATCGGACGTCCCACCGGCGTGGACCTGCCCGGCGAGAACGCCGGGATCTTCCGGCGGCCGGAGCGCTGGTCCGCCCTTTCGAACGCAACCGTCTCGATGGGGCAGGAAGTGTCGATCACCGCGCTTCAGCTCGTCCGCGTCGCCGCCGCGATCGCCAACGGCGGCCGCCTGGTGACGCCGCGTCTCGTCCGCCGCATCACGCATCCCGACGGCCGAACCGAGACGCTCGCTCCGCCGGCCGGCGAGCGCGTGCTCTCCGAGGCGACCGCGCGCACGATCCGCGGTCTCTTGGTCGGCGCCGTCGAGCGGGGCACCGGCCGCAAGGCCGCGATCCCCGGGTTCGTCGTCGCCGGAAAGACCGGGACGGCGCAGATCGCGGGCGTCGGCGGCTATCAGCCGGGGCGCTACGTGTCGTCCTTCGTGGGGATCGCCCCGAGCGAGAACGCGCGCGTCGTCGGACTCGTCCTGATCGAAGAGCCGCGGGGCCGCTACTACGGCGGCGACGTCGCCGCGCCCGTCTTCGCGAAGGTGGTCTCGCAGGCGCTCGGCATCCTCCGCGTCGCTCCCGAGGAGCAGACGCTCCCGGAGGCCCTCCTCGCCTCCGGCCCCGAGAGGATCCACTATCCCGCCGGCGTCGTCCCCGCTTCGGCGCGCCCCGCGTTCGAGCCGGAAGAGTCCGCTCCGCCGGCGCCCGCCGCGGCCGGCGGCACGCCCTCCGCCCTCGGTCTCTCCGCGCGCCAGGCGCTCTCCCTCTTCGCCCGGCACGGGATCGACGCGCGCTTCGAAGGCTCCGGTTTCGTCGTCCTGCAGGACCCGCCCCCGGGCGCGCCGATCCGCCCGGGGACGACCTGCAGGATTCTCCTCGCCGAACCCGCCGCGGCGCCGCCGGCTCCGGGCCTCGAGCGCCGGGCGGAGGAGCTCGCCTCCCCGCCTCCGGCTCCGTGACCCTGGTGGAGCTCCTGTCGGCCGCGCCGGACTCGAGCTTCCCGCCCGCCGCCAGCGATCGGGAGATCGCCGGGATCTCTTCCGATTCGAGGACGGTCGGTCCCGGACAGATCTTCGTCGCTCTCCGCGGCGAAAAGGAAGACGGCTGGGCGCACGCGCTCGAAGCCGCGGCGCGCGGAGCGGCGGCGGTCGTCTCGGACCGCCCGGCGCCCGACGCGTTTCCGGTGCCGTGGGTCCGCGTGCGGGAGCCGCGCCGCGTCCTCGGCCAGCTCGCGGCGCGGCTCGCGGGAAACCCCTCCGAAAAGCTCGTGCTCGCCGGCGTCACCGGCACGAACGGCAAGACGACCACCGCGATGCTCCTCGAAGGCCTGCTCGCCCGGCGCCACGGCCGGGCGGGCTTCCTCGGGACCGTGGCGTACCGGACGGGCCGGCGCGAGATCGCCGCGCGGCACACGACCCCCGAGGCGCCCCTCCTCCAGGCGCTCCTCGCGGAGATGGTCGCGGAGGGAACTCCGGCGGCGGCGATGGAGGTCTCCTCCCACGCGCTCGCTCTCGACCGCGTCGCGGGAACCCGCTTCGACGTCGCGGTCTTCACGAACCTGACGCGCGATCACCTCGACTTCCACGGCGACCTGGACGCCTACTTCGACGCGAAGAAGAAGCTCTTCGCGCTTCGCAAGCCGGGCGCCGCCGCGGTCGTCAACGCGGCCGACCCGTCGGGACGGCGTCTCGCGGCGGAGGTCTTGCCGCCGGTAGTCACCTACTCGACGGCGTCGGCCTCCGCCAGCGTCCGGGGCGAAAACGTGGTCTGCGACCTGTCGGGGACGTCGCTCGACGTCGCGCACGCCGGGGGGCGCTTTCGCGTTTCCTCACCCCTCCTCGGCCCCTTCAACGCCGACAACCTGCTCGCCGCGTCCGCCGCGGGACTGGCCCTCGGCCTGACCGAAGGCGAGATCGCGGCCGGGCTCGCGTCGGTCGCCCGCGTCCCCGGACGGCTCGAGCGCGTCGTCGCCGGGCAGCCCTACACGATCCTCGTCGACTACGCGCACACGGAAGACGCGCTCGAACGACTCCTCCGCGCCGTCTCCGACCTGACGGATCGCAGGATCGTCCTCGTCTTCGGATGCGGCGGAGACCGGGACCGGGGCAAGCGCGCGCCCATGGGTCGAATCGCGGGCTCGCTCGCCGACGTCGCGATCGCGACGTCCGACAACCCGCGCTCCGAGGAGCCCGAGGCGATCCTCGCGGAAGTCGAACGGGGCCTGATCGCGTCGGGCGCGGCGAACTACCGGAAGGTGCCGGACCGCCGCGAAGCGATTCGGACGGCGATCGGGCTCGCCGATCCGGACACGGTCGTCGTCATCGCGGGGAAGGGACATGAGACCGTCCAGGTCGTCGGCGACCGAGCTCTTCCGTTCGACGACCGCGAAGTCGCCGCCGGGTTCGCGTCGAAGCGATAGGCGATAGGCGATAGGTTAGTCGTGGCCGACCGGCAATGAACTTCACCCTCACCGACGTCGCCGTCGCGGCCGGACGGACCCCTCCGGCCGGTTCGTCGGACGTCGACCTGACCGGCGTCGCGGTCGACTCGCGGGCCGCGCGGCCGGGGCAGCTCTTCGTCGCGATGAAGGGCGCGCGCGTGGACGGTCACGAGTTTGCCGCCGAAGCGGTCTCGCGCGGAGCGCGCGCCGTGCTGTCCGAGCACGTGCCCGCGGCGCTCCCGGAGGGATGTCCCGTCATCACGGCGCCCGATCCGGCGGCGGCCTTGTCCGCGCTCGCCGTCCTCGTCAAGAAGCGGTCGGGCTTTCGCCTCGCGGCGATCACCGGCTCCTCCGGAAAGACGACGACGAAGGAGTTCACCACCGCGATCCTGTCGCGCCGTTTCGCCGTGGAGAGAACGCCGGGAAACCAGAACAGCGCGGTCGGCTTCCCGATGTCGGTGTTGAACCTGCCCCGGGTTCCCGACTGGATGGTCGGCGAGATGGGAATGAGCGCGAAGGGGGAGCTCTCGCGGCTTTCCCGGTCCTTCGAGCCGGACGTGGCGACGATCACGAACGTCGCGCCCGCCCACCTCGCGTTCTTCGACTCGATCGACGACGTCGCGCGGGCGAAAGCGGAGATCCTGGAAGGGTTGAAGCCGGGCGGGACCTTCGTGGCGAACGCGGACGACTCGCGGGTCGCGGCGATCGCCTCGCGCTGGAAGGGACGGTCACTTCGTTTCGCGCGGTTCGCGAAGGCCGACGTCCGGGGCGAGGACTTCCAGCAGGCGGAGACGGAGACGCGCTTCCGGCTCAAGACGCCCGCGGGGGATGCCTCGATCGCGCTGCCGCTCCCCGGAATCCACCAGGCCGTCAACTTCCTCGCGGCGTCCGCCGTGGCCATCGCCGCGGGCGCCTCGCCCGAGGACTGCGCCGCGGCCGCGCCGGGTGTCGCGCCCTCTCCGCATCGCGGTGAGTTCCACCGCCACGCTTCGGGCGCCGTCCTCTACGACGACTCGTACAACGCGAACCCCGCCGCGTTGCGGGCCGCGCTCGACACGCTCGCGGGATTCGCGGCGACGCGGCGGATCGCGGTCCTCGGGGACATGCGGGAGCTCGGCGACGACGAGGACATCTGGCACCGCGAGCTCGGCCGCTACGCCTCGAGCCGCGCGGACCGGATCGTCTGCGTCGGCGATCTCGCCCGGTTCTACGGCGAGGAGGCCGTGGAGAGCGGCTTCCCCCGGGAGGCCGTGGAGTACGCCCCGACCGCGGACGATGCGGCGCGGCTCCTGGAGGCAACGCTCCGCGACGGCGACGTCGTGCTCTTCAAGGGATCCCGGTCGGTCGGCCTCGATCGAGCGGTCGAGAGACTCGCCGTCCCGAAAGACGCCCGGCGGGAAACGAGACGCTAGTTGTTGTACTACTGGCTCTTCCCCCTCTCGAAGGTCTTCCCGGCCTTCAACGTCTTCCGATACATCACCTTTCGCACGGCGATGGCGGCGGTGACCTCGCTCCTCCTCGCGCTCGCGCTCGGGGGGCCGATGCTGAAGCTCCTCAAGCGGCGTCAGATCGGCCAGTCGGTCCGCTCCGACGGGCCGCGGACGCACCTCTCCAAAGCCGGGACGCCCACGATGGGCGGCGTCCTCGTCGTGCTGTCGGTCGTCGCCGCGACGCTCCTGTGGATGGACCTGAACAACCGGCTCGTATGGATCGGACTCGGAACCATCGTGGGCCTCGGAGTCGTCGGCTTCGCCGACGACTACGTGAAGATCAGCCAGCGCCGCAGCCTGGGGCTGACGGGCCGGGGCAAGCTCGTGCCGCAGTTCCTCGTCGCGTTCGTCGTTGCGTGGGCGATCCAGAGCTGGGCGGCGGACGGGACGTTCTCGACGATCCTGACGTTCCCCTTCTTCAAACGCCTCATCCTCGACCTCGGCGCGTTCTACATCCCGTTCGTCGCGGTCGTGATCGTCGGTTCTTCGAACGCGGTGAACCTGACCGACGGCCTCGACGGGCTGGCGATCGGCTCCTTCGGGGTGGCCGCGGGGACGTACGCGCTCCTCGCCTACGTGAGCGGGAACGCGGTCGCCGCCCGGTACCTCCAGATCGCGTACGTTCCGCAGGCGGGGGAGCTCGCGGTCTTCTGCGGGGCGCTCGTCGGCGCGTCGCTCGGTTTCCTCTGGTACAACTCGCACCCCGCCGACGTCTTCATGGGTGACGTCGGCGCTCTTCCTCTCGGCGGCGCGCTCGCGGCGGTCGCGGTGATGACGAAGCAGGAGATGCTGCTCGCCGTCGTCGGCGGCGTTTTCGTGCTCGAGGCGCTTTCGGTGATTCTGCAGGTGACCTCGTTCAAGGCGACCGGCAAGCGCGTTTTCCGGATGGCGCCGCTCCACCACCACTTCGAGCTCGCGGGATGGCCCGAGTCCCGCGTCGTCGTGAGGTTCTGGATCCTGTCCATTCTCTTCGCCGTGCTCGCCCTCTCGACGTTGAAGCTGCGATGAGCGCTCGAGCCGCCCGGACCGCGCTCCTGCCGTCGAAGGTCGCCGTGCTCGGTTTCGCGCGCAGCGGCCGTGCTCTGACGGACGCGCTTCTCGACCGCGGCGTCGAGGTCGCGGTCGCCGACGACAAGCCGCCGAGCGCGTTCGACGGGCTCGCCACGCTCGAGGCCCGAGGGGCGCGCTTCTTTTTCAGCGGGGAGGGATCTGACCCCCGAAGGGGGTCAGACCCCATACTCGACGGCGCCGGCTGGCTGGCTCTTTCACCGGGCGTGCCGACCCGGCATCCGATGGTCGCCGCAGCGCGGGGGCGAGGCGTCCCCGTGCTCTCCGAGCTCGAGATCGCGTGGCGGATCGCGGAAGACGAGACGCTGGGAAGGAACCGCTGGGTCGCGGTCACCGGCACGAACGGGAAATCCACGACGACCGCCTGGATCGCCGCGATCCTCGAACGCGGCGAGCGGCCCGTCGCGCTCGCCGGCAACATCGGCGCGCCGCTCTCCGGCTTCCTGGACAGCAGGGCGGGTCGCGACTTCGTGTGCGAGGTGTCCTCTTTCCGGCTGGAGACGATCGAGCGCTTCCGGCCCGACGTTGCCGTGCTCACGAACGTGACTCCCGACCACCTGGATCGTTACGCGAGCTTCGAGGACTACGCCGGCGCGAAAGCCCGCGTCTTCGAGAACCAGCGGGGGGAGGACTTCGCGGTCGTGAACGCCGATGACCCCGTCGCGAGCCGCTCGCGCTCCCGCGCGCGCCGGGTTCCCTTCTCCCGCCGGGGACCGGCGCCGGGCGGCACGTGGTACGAGGGGGGACGTCTCCTCTCCGAGGCGCGCGGCAAGCGCCGCGAGGTGATCCCGGTGGAACGGGTCGCCCTGCCCGGCGCGCACAACCTCGAGAACGCGCTCGCGGCTCTGGCGGCCGCGGAATGCCTCGAGGCGCCGACCGCCGAGATCGAAGACGGGCTCACGCGATTCTCCGGCCTCCCGCACCGCACCGAGCTCGTGCGCGAGGAGGACGGGGTGCGGTGGGTGAACGACTCGAAGGGAACGAACGTGGACGCGACGGTCAAGTCGCTGGAGGGTCTGCCGGAGAGGAGCGTCGTGCTCATTCTCGGCGGCCGGGACAAGCACGGCGACTTCGGAAAGCTCGCCCGCCCGGTGGCGCGCGCGGCGCGCGCCGTCCTCACGATCGGCGAGGCGGCCCCGAAGATCGCGGCCGCCCTCGAGTCCCGCGTGCCCGTCGAGCCCTGCGGGACGCTCGATCGCGCGGTCGCGCGCGCGGCCGAGCTCGCAGGTCCGGGCGACACCGTGCTCCTGTCTCCCGCGTGCGCGTCCTTCGACCAGTACGCGAACTTCGAGGAGCGGGGGGCGCACTTCGCTCAGTTGGTTGGGCGACTCGACCGAAGGGGAGGGATCTGACCCCCTTCGGGGATCAGACCCCATAGAGCATGGCTAGAAAGCTCGCTACGGACAAAGTGCTCTTCGTGCCGCTCGTCGCGTTGTCGCTTTTCGGCCTCGTCATGATCTACAGCGCCTCCGCCGTCTCGTCCGCGCAGACGTCCGGCAGCCCCTACCGCTATCTCGTCAAGCAGATTGCGGCCCTCGTAGTCGGAGGGATCGTCGCATTCGTCGTCTCGCGCACCGACTATCGGTTCTTCTCGCGGCCCTGGGTCGTCTACGTCGCGTTCGGCGGCGCGTTCGCGCTCTGCGTCGCGGCTCTCTTTCAGGCGCCGATCAACGCGGCGCGGCGCTGGATCCCGCTCGGGCCCGTGATGGTCCAGCCATCGGAACTCCTGAAGGTGGCACTCGTCCTGCTCCTCGCGTCGCTGATCGCGCGCAAGACGCTCGAGTCGGGCGACCCGCAGAAGGCCGTCAAGCCCGCTCTCTTCTTCACCCTGATCGCGGCCGCGGTCGTTCTTCTCGAGCCCGACCTCGGCACTGCGGCCTGCTACCTGATGCTCGTCGCCGTTCTTCTCTGGGTCGCCGGCGTCCGCGCGAAGCTCTTCCTCCTTCTCGGCGCCGCGGCGATCCCGCTGGCCGCCGCGGCGGCGCTCGGAGCGGACTACCGGCGCGCGCGACTCCTCTCCTTCCTGAACCCGGAAGCGGACCCGCTCGGCGCGGGGTTCCAGGCGCTCCAGTCCCTGATCGCGGTGGGGGCGGGGGGTCTCTTCGGAAACGGACTCGGCGCGAGCCGGCAGAAGCTGTTCTTCCTCCCCTATCCGCACACGGACTTCATCTTCGCGATCGTGGGGGAGGAGCTCGGCTTCATCGGCGCGGTCGGGGTCGTGCTCTGTTTCGGAGTGATTGCCTGGAGGGGTTTCCGCGCCGCCCGCCGGGCGCCGGACGCTTTCGGCGCGCTCCTCGCCGCGGGCGCGACCGCGATGCTCGTCGTGCAGGCCGCCGTGAACGTCAGCGTCGTTCTGGCCCTCGTGCCGACGAAGGGGATTCCCCTTCCGTTCGTGTCGTACGGAGGATCGTCGCTCGTCGCCTCCTGGATCGCCGCCGGGCTGATCCTGAACGTTTCGCAGCACGAAATCGAAAGGCCGGCCGAGACCTGAGCGCCGAGAATGTGGGCACCTACGTCATCGCCGCCGGCGGAACCGGCGGCCACGTCTTTCCGGGCATCGCGCTCGCGCGGGAGGTCCGCGCCCGGCGGCCCGAGGCGGGCGTCCTGTTCGTGGGGACCGGCCGCGGCCTCGAATCGAAGCTCGTGCCGGACGCGGGCTTCGCGCTCGAGCTCGTCCGCGCGTCCGGTTTCGCGGGGAAGCGCTTCGCCGCCCGGATCCGGTCTCTCCTCGAGCTCCCCGCCGGGTTCTTCCAGGCGCGGCGCCTCCTCGCGCGCCACCGGGCGCGCGCCGTGGCGGGCGTCGGCGGGTACGTGACGGTGCCGGTCCTCGTCGCCGCCCGGTCGCTCGGCGTCCCGACTCTCATCCACGAGTCGAACGCGTTTCCCGGGATCGCGAACCGGCTGCTCAACCGCTTCGCGACCCGCACGGCCGTCGGCCTGGCCGAAGCGAACCGGCGGCTCTCTCGCCCCGGCGTCGTGGTCGGGACGCCCGTCCGCCCGGAGTTTTTCGCGGTCCCGCCGATCGATCCGCTCGCGGCGACCCGGCGCCTCCTCGTCTTCGGCGGCAGCCAGGGAGCGCGGATCCTGAACCGCACCATGGCGGCGGCCGCGCCGCTCCTCGCCGCCGAGGGGATCGAGGTGATCCACCAGACGGGTGAAAGGGAGCTGGACGACACGCGCGCGCGCTACCGGGCCGTCCCCTCCGGCTGGAAGGTCGTGCCCTTCCTCCCGCGCATCCACGAGGAGCTCGCCTGGTCGGACCTCGTGCTCTCCCGGGCGGGATCCCAGACCCTGGCGGAGCTCGCCGCCGCCGGCCGGCCCGCGATCCTCGTCCCCTTCGGGGCGGCGACGCACGGCCACCAGGCGGGGAACGCGGACGTGTTCGCCCGGGCGGGAGCGGCGATCGCGATCGCGGAGACTTCCCTGTCCGCGGAAGGGCTCGCTCGCGCCGTCCGGGCGCTCTTCGAGCGGCGAGACGAGCTCGCCCGGATGGGGGAGCAAGCCCGAGCGTTCGCCCGCCCGGACGCCGCCCGCCTTCTCGCGGACCTCCTCTTCGAAGCCGAAGGAACGAAAGCGCTTTGAGGTTCCTCAAACTCTCCCGCATCCACTTCGTCGGCGCCGGCGGCGTCGGCATGAGCGGTCTCGCCGAGATCCTGCTCCTCTCGACGCCGCTCGAGATAAGCGGGTGCGACCGGGAGCAGAGCGAGAACACCGACCGGCTCGTCGCGCTCGGGGCGAAAGTCTCCCTCGGTCACGACCCCGCCCACCTCTCCGAGGTCGACCTCCTCGTGATCTCGTCCGCGGTCGACGAGTCGAACCCGGAGGTCGCCGCCGCGCGCGAGCGGGGCGTCCCGGTGATCCGGCGGGCACAGATGCTCGGGCAGATCATGCGCCTGAAGCAGGGGATCGCGATCGCCGGCACCCATGGCAAGACGACGACGACGTCGCTGACCGGGATGGTGCTGACCGAGGCGGGTTTCGACCCGACGATCGTCGTCGGCGGGCGGGTGAGGATCCTCGGCACGAACGCGCGCCTCGGGCGCGGCGACTTCCTCGTCGCCGAAGCGGACGAGTACGACCGCTCGTTCCTGGAGCTCACGCCGGACGTCGCCGTCATCACCAACATCGAAGCGGACCACCTCGACTGCTACCGCGATCTCTCGGAGATCCTCGACGCGTTCGTCCTCTTCGCCAACCGCGTCCCCTTCTACGGAGCGGTCGTCGCCTGTCTGGACGATCCGGGAGTGGGCGCCGTGCTCTCCCGGGTCGAGAAACGCGTCGTGACGTACGGCGAGTCGCCCCAGGCGCACCTCCGGGCGCGGGAAATCCGGCTGGAGGCTTCCGGAACCCGCTTCGACGTCTGGGACTCCGAGCACGGACGGCTGGGCGAGGTGCTGCTGCCTCTCCCCGGCCGGCACAACGTCGCGAACGCGCTCGCGGCGATCGCGGTCGGACGCGAGCTCCTGATTCCCTTCGAGACGATCGCGCAGGCGCTCGCGGGTTTCACGGGAGTCATCCGCCGCTTCGAGAAGAAGGGGGAGCGGGGGGGCGTCCTCGTCGTCGACGACTACGCGCACCACCCGACCGAGCTTTCGGCCACCCTCGCCGCGGCGCGGCAGGTGTACCCGGATCGCCGCCTGGTGGCGCTCTTCCAGCCACACCTCTACTCGCGCACCCGCGACTTCGCCACCGAATTCGGGCGGGCCCTCCTCGGCGCCGACGTCGCGGTCGTGACGGACGTCTATCCCTCCCGCGAGAAGCCGCTCCCGGGCGTGACCGGGCAGCTCGTCGTGCGGTCGGCGCGCGAAGCGGGACACCGGAACCTCCTCTATATTGCTGACAAGAAACGAGTTGCTGACCGGCTGGAGCGGCTCCTGAAGCCGGGAGACCTCCTCCTGACGATGGGCGCCGGCGACGTCGTGCGGTTCGGCGAGGGCTACCTCGCGGGAGAGGGAATCCGGAGGGCGGCGGGCGATGCCGGAAAGTAGGGACGGCGTTTCCTTCGTCGCGGTCGGGGGGCGGAACAAGTCGTTCCTGCGCCGCGGGGCGGTCGTGCCGCGGAGGCGAAAGAAGGGAAGGAGACTCCGCGTCGTCCTCGTCGCGCTCGTGATCGGCCTCTCCGGCGTCGGCCTCTATCGGTTCTTCGGAAGCTCGCTGTTCGCTCTTCAGCGCATCCAGGTGTCCGGCAACCACCGGGCGCGGACGGAGGAGATCCTGCGGACGGTCGAGCGCTGGCGTCGAGCCAACCTGATCGGGCTCGACCTCTCGCCGATCGCGCGCGCGATCGGAGTCCACCCGTGGATCGAACGGGTCACGATCTCGAAGCGATTGCCCGACGGCCTCGCGATCCGGATCGCGGAGCGGCGGGCGGTGGCTCTCTATCGAGACGGCACTCGCCTCTGGTGGCTGTCCGCGGAAGGACGCCCGATCACCCTCTACGATCCGCGCGCGGATCCGAACGAGTACGTGCTCGTCGCCGGCGATCGCCGCGCGCTCCCCGAGGCGGTGGGGTTGCTCCTCGATCTTCGATCGACCTCGACGGACTATTTTTCCGCGCTCTCGGAAATATCGGCGCTGCCCGACGGCGGTTTCGGTATCATGGATTCGATCTTCCGAAGGCCGGTTCGGGTTCTTCGACGGGACGCTCCCGCGAAGATCCGCGCGCTGCTCGAAGCGCGGAGTTTCATCGATTCTCGTGGGTGGGAGGCGCGGGCCATCGATCTCCGCTTCGCGGACCGAATCGTTCTCGTCGGCGCCTACGGCGCCGGGAACACCCTATGAGCCGGCGTCGCAAGCATGCCTAAACCCGAGAACTTTCTCGTCTCGTGCGACATCGGGACGTCGAAGATCTGCGTCCTGATCGGCGAGCAGAACGCCCACGGCGCTCTCGACGTGATCGGCAAGGGCGCATCCACGAACCGCGGAACCCGGAAGGGAAACATCGTCAACGTCGACGCGACGATCGAGGCGATCAAGCGCGCCGCCGAAGAGGCCGAGATCATGGCGGGGGTCCAGATCTCCCGCGCCTGGGTCGGCATCTCCGGCTCGAACGTCCGCTCTTTCAACAGCCGCGGCGTCGTCGCCGTCGCCGGGAAGGACCGGGAGATCACGCGCGAAGACGTCAGCCGCGTCATCGACGCGGCCCGCGGCGTCCAGATCCCGCAGGACCACGAGGTCGTCCACGTCGTGCCGCGCGAGTTCGCGGTCGACGGCCAGGACGGGGTCGGAGACCCCACCGGGATGGTTGGGGCCCGGCTCGAAGCGGACGTCCACGTCGTCACGGCGCCGGTCGCGGTGACCCAGAACATCGTCACCTGCATGAACAAGGCGGGGATCGAGGTCGTGGAGCTCGTGCTCGAGCAGTTCGCCGCCGCGGAGGCGGTGCTGACGACGGACGAAAAAGAGCTCGGGATCGTGCTGATCGACATCGGCGGGGGCACGACCGAGGTCGCCGTCTATCAGAAGGGATCGATCGCATACACGTCCGTCATCACGGTCGGAGGCGACCACTTCACGAACGACCTCGCCGTCGTGCTCCGTGCGCCGATCGGCGACGCCGAGAGGATCAAGAAGAAGCACGGCTCCGCGATGCGCGCCGGGGTGGGCGAAGACGAGATGGTCGAGGTCCCGATGGTGGGAGGCCGCGAGCCGAAGCTCTGTCCGCGCACGACGCTCGCGGACATCCTCCAGCCGCGCGCCGAGGAGCTCCTCGTCATGATCCACGAAGACCTGCAGCGGCTCGGCGTCGACAAGGAGGTCCGCTCCGGGGTCGTCTTGACGGGCGGCGGCGCGGAGCTCGACGGCCTCGTGGAAGTCGCGGAGGGGATTTTCGAGGGCCCGGTGCGAAGGGGAGTCCCGTCCGGCGTGGGCGGGCTCGTGGACGTGGTTTCGAGACCGGAGTGGGCGACGGCGACGGGCCTGCTGCTTTACGGGCACCGTCACAAGACGGTGCGCCGGCGGCCGCGCGGGATCTCGCGCGCCGCCGGGTCGGTGTCCCGGTTCTTCCGGGAGCTTTTCTGAGGGCGGGGGCCGCGCGGGAGCGGCGGGGCAGAAGGAATCCGAAACCGGGAGAAAGGGAGAGACCGATGGTGATCGAACTCGTTGACGATTCGAAGTCGAGGATGGCGATCGAGCTGGAGCGGGGGGACGCCTCGCCGGCGACGATCAAAGTCATCGGGGTGGGCGGCGGCGGGTGCAACGCGGTCAACCGCATGATCGCGGCGGAAGTGCGCGGCGTCGAGTACGTCGCGTGCAACACGGACCTTCAGGCGCTGCGGAAGACGTCCGCGTCGACGAAGCTCCAGATCGGCGGGCGGCTCACGAAGGGCCTCGGCGCGGGAGCGGATCCGGACGTCGGCCGCAACGCGGCGCTCGAAGATCAGGAAAAGCTGTCGCACATCGTCCAGGGCGCCGACATGGTGTTCATCGCCGCGGGTCTCGGCGGCGGCACGGGATCGGGCGCCGGTCCCATCATCGCCAAGCTCGCCGCGGAGTCGGGCGCGCTCACCGTCGCCGTCGTCACGAAACCCTTCGACTTCGAGGGCAAGAAGCGGATGCGCCAGGCGGAGAAGGCGGCGCGGGAGCTGCGCGAGCACGTCGATACGCTGATCACGATCCCGAACCAGCGGCTCCTTTCGTTCGTGGAGCGGAACACCCCGTTCCACGAGTCCTTCAAGATCGCGGACGACGTCCTCCGGCAGGCGATCCAGGGGATCGCGGACCTGATCAACTGTCCGGGCGTCATCAACCGGGACTTCGCCGACGTCAAGAAGATCATGTCGGACATGGGGCGCGCGATGATGGGGACGGCGACCGCCGAGGGCGAGAACCGGGCGGTTCACGCGGCCCAGGCGGCGATTTCCTCCCCGCTCCTCGAGGACGCGTCGATCGAGGGGGCGCGCGGGGTGCTCCTCAACATCACGGGAGGCCCGGACCTCGGGCTCTACGAGGTCAACGAGGCGGCCGAGATCATCCGCCAGGCCGCGGACCCCGAAGCCGTCATCCTCTTCGGCTACGTGAGCGACGAGCGGATGACGGGCGCCGTGAAGGTGACCGTGATCGCGACCGGCTTCGACCGGGCCGATCTCGCCGCGGACGAGCGCGAGCGGGAAGAGGAGGAGCCCCGCGCCTTTGCCGCTCCACGCGGCGGGCGTACGCCCTTCCTGCGCGGCGACGACTCGGGCGGCTTCGGGCCGAACTCCTCTTCGCGCGACGACTTCGACATCCCGACGATCCTCCGGCGCCAAATGGACTAGCGGGGTCAGGTCTTCACTGATCACCAGGAAGCTGAATACGCCTCACTGGTCCTGACACTTTGCTTCGGCAAAGTGTCAGGTGAAGACCTGACCCCTCTTCGTACCGAGTCGCCACGCCCGGCAAAGTGTCCGGTGAAGACCTGACCCCGCTTAGTCCCGGCGGTGGAGGTGCATCCGGTCCGCGAGCGCCCTGCGGCGCCGGATCATGGCGAGCCTCTTCTGCCGTCCCTTGTCCCGCCAGCGCTTGTAGGCGTGGGCCATTTTCGGGTGCCCGTGAAGGAACTTGCGCACTTTTCGGCGCACCGTCGGAGAGACGAGCGACAGGAACAGGATCCCCATCGCGAAGAAGAGGATCTGCGGCATTACGGGGATCAGGAGCCCGATGAACCCGAGGATGAAGAAGAAGATCGCGAGGGCGAGGTTCAACGCTTTGTTCCGCCGGACTCGGGACGGCCGAGGCAAATCGACCGGCGGAGGCGTCGGGACGGCGGCGCTCATCGCGCTACCTTAGCGAAAGCGAGAGGCCCGCGCGAGTCTGCGGAGCGCGGGAGGGCTACTTGCGGCGAGGCCTCACTTCGATGTTGCGGGTGAGAAAGCCCGTGCCCGAGTGGCTGGCCGGGCCCTGCACGTCGACGTCGATGTCCGGCTCCGCCGCCCGCGCCGCGATCCCCAGCCGGTTCTGGACGTCGCGCACGCCCGACACCGAGTGCGCCAGGTCTTCGGCGAGACGCTTGCTCCATCGGTCGGTCACCGATCCCTCGAGTGTGATCTCCCCGCGCGAGACCGACACCGCGATGTCGCTCGGGTCGAGGTCGCCGTGCTCCTCGAGCCGTTCGTTCACGTCCTCGAGAATGCGCTCGTCCGATCGGACGTAGCCCTTCGGACCGCGTCCCGTGAAGCGCCCTCTCGAAGATTCGCGCGCGACCTGAAAGCCACGCCCCCCCTCGCCCGCTTCCGGATCGACCGGCCCGGCGTACGGATCGATGAACTCCCGGTGGTAGCCCTTCCCCGCGTAGAAGACGTAACCGGGGCTCGACCATTCGTCGTGCGGACGGCTGTAGATCTCCTCGCGGTCCTGGTCCGTCCAGCGCCCCGCCTCGGGTTTGTCGAAGCCGCTGCCGAAGCGATACTCGCTCGGCTCGCCGTGCTCGCTTCCCGAGCCCTCGTACGCGTCGAACTGCCTTCTCTCGTTTCCCCGACCGACCCGGTCCTCGCGCTCGTCCATGGTGGCCTCCGTTCGAGACTGGAAGGTGCAACCCGCGTGCCCCGAAACGGGCCGATCGCGCCGGCGCCGACGTGGTTCCAAAATTGCTGCTCCTCGCCCGGAGGAGAAATCATGAGCTCACGGAATCCCATCGACGAATTGCTGAGGAAGTACGGACTCGGCGACGGCCCGGCGAACCGCGAGGAAGCGCGGGCGCACTACGACCGAATCGCGGCGGAGGTCCCCGAGGACGAGCTCGCGTCGGCCATCGGACCGGCGCTCGAGACGCTGCCCGTGGACCAGATCGAAACCCGCGTTCGCAACTCGGCCACGGAAATGACGCCGCAGGAACGCGGCGGATTCTTAGAGACGCTCCTCGGCGGGCTCGGTGCGGCGCAAGGCGGAGGACTTCGGAACGTGCTCGAGCAGATCGGCGTTTCGCCCCGCGTCGCCGAGAACCCGCAGCAGGCGACCCCGGAGGACGTCGGGAAAGTCGCGGCGTACGCGAAGCAGGAGAGGCCCGAGATCTTCGACCAGGCGATGGCGTTCTACGCGAAGCACCCCACCCTCGTGAAGGTCCTCGGAACGCTGGCCATCACGGCCATCGCGAAGAACCTGTTCCAGAAGAGGCCGGGGCTGCTCTAAGCCTCGTTCCCCGGTCCGGCGCGGCGGCTTCCGAAAGGGCGGGCCATCGGATAACCTGCGCCGCACTTGATCGGCTCCCGACTCGGCCCCTACGAGATCACCGCCAAGCTCGGTGAAGGCGGGATGGGAGTGGTCTATCGGGGGACGGATTCCCGCCTCGACCGCGACGTCGCGATCAAAGTGCTCCCCGCGGCGCTCACCGCCGACACCGAGCGGCTCGCGCGATTCGACCGGGAGGCAAGGCTCCTCGCGCAGCTCCACCATCCCCACGTCGCTTCGGTTTTCGGCCTCGAAGAGTCGAACGGCATCCGGGCGCTCGTCATGGAGCTCGTCGAAGGGCCGACTCTGGCGGAGCGACTGGCGACGGGGCCGCTCTCGCTGGCGGAGAGCCTCCAGATCGCGCGCCAGGTCGCGGAGGCGCTCGAAGAGGCACACGAGAAAGGGATCGTTCACCGGGATCTGAAGCCTCAGAACATCAAGGCTCCGGTCGACGGCAAGGTGAAGGTCCTCGACTTCGGTCTGGCCAAGGCGATGGCGCCCGACTCGTCTCGTCAGGGGTCCGCCGGAGAGCTCACGCAGTCGCCGACGATGACACCCGCGTCGACGCAGATCGGGGTCATCCTCGGGACGGCGGCTTACATGGCCCCGGAGCAGGCGGTCGGCGGCACGGTCGATCGGCGGGCCGATATCTGGTCGTTCGGCGTCGTGCTCTGGGAGATGCTGACGGGGCGGCGACTGTTCGAGGGCGAGACCACTTCCCACGTCCTCGCGAGCGTGCTCAAGGACACGCCGGACCTGGCCGCGCTGCCGGCCGGGACGCCCGAGCGGGTCGTCGCTCTCCTGCGGCGCTGCCTGCGCCGCAAGCCGCGCGAGAGGCTGCAGTCGATCGGCGACGCCCGGGTGCTGATCGAGGAGGTCCTCGCCGATCCGGATCTCGAGGCGCGCGAGGCCCGATCGTCCGCCGCGTCTCCCGCCATCGTCCGCCCCGTCCTCTCGCGTTCGGCAAGGGTCGCGTGGCTCGCGGCCGTCGCCGGTCTCGCCGCTGCCGGAGTCTTCGGGGCGCTGTGGCTCGGCTCAGATCGGCGCGGGGTAGAAGACCGCACCGTCCACGCCGCGCTCGTGCCCGCCCCGGGAACGGTACTCGGCGACACGCTGGCCGTTTCACCCGACGGGCGCCGCCTCGTCTACGAGGCATGGGACCAGAAGACCGGCGCACGGGCTCTCTGGTTGCGCGACCTCTCCCGCGGCAAGCCCGAGCGCCTCGACCACACCGAGGGCGGCGAGATGCCGTTCTGGTCCCCCGACGGCAAGCACCTGGGCTTCTTCTCAAAGGGCGTGCTGAAGCGGCTCGACCCCGCTGGCGGTCCGGCGCAGGAGCTGTGCGAGGCGCCGACGCCGCGGGGCGGCGCGTGGGGTGCCGATGGCCGGATCGTCTTCACCGCTTCATTCCGCATCGGTCTGTCGATCGTGCCCGCGACGGGGGGCAAGCCACAGACTTTGACGAAGCTCGGCGCCAACGAGAAGAGCCATCGCTTTCCGGTCTTCCTGCCGGAGGGCAAGACGATTCTCTTCCTGTCGCAGACCGCGGAGGGCGGCGCCCGAAACGATCAGAGCGGGATCGAGACGCTCGATCTCGCGAGCGGCAAGCGCACGCGCCTGATCGCGTCCAACTCCTCGCCGCTCTACTCGGCCGCCGGGCAGATCCTTTTCTGGCGCGACGGCACGCTGCTCGCGCAGCGCTTCGACGCCGGACGGCTGGCTCTCGAGGGCGAGCCCGTGCCGATCGCGAACCCCGTCAGCTACACGCAGAACGAGCAAACGCTCGCCTCGGTTTCGAACGAGGGCACCCTGGTCTTCCGCGAGGGTACCCGGGGCTCGCTCTCGCGGCTGATCTGGATCGATCGCAAGGGGCTCGGCCTCGCCGTGATCCGCGACCGCGAGCTCCTCCAGGGCTTCGCGCTCTCTCACGACGGCACCCGGCTGGTCTATGCGTCGAACGCCGTCGGACAGGGCTCGACGGATCTCTGGATCCAGGACCTCGTCCGGGGCGCCGCGAGCCGGCTGACCTTCGAAGAAGGCAGCGAGATGTATCCCGCCTGGTCGCGCGATGGCGCCTTCATCTACTACAGCAACGACCGGCGCAATGACGGGGTGATCTTCCGGAGGCGGTCCGACGGAACCGGTGCGGCCGAGGAGGTCGGGACGACCGACGAGGGAATCTGGCCGGGATCGATCGCCCGGGACGGCCGGTGGATGGTGGTCGGGACCGTCGCCGGAAAGACGGGGTGGGACCTGCTCCGCCTGGACATCGCGACACGCAAGGTGTCGCCGCTCGTGACCACGCCGTTCTTCGATCAGGATCCGGCGCTGTCGCCCGACGACCGACTTCTCGCTTACGCCTCGGAAGAGTCGGGGCGCTGGGAGATTTACGTGCAGGCCTTAGACGGCGAGCGCGGCCGGTGGCAGGTCTCGACCGACACCGGCCAGCGCCCGCGCTGGCGCGCCGACGGTCGCGAGCTCTTCTTCCTCGCGGTCCCCGACCGCCTGATGGCCGTCGACGTCGAACCCGGCGCCGTGCCGCGTTTCGGGACGCCCCGCGAGCTCTTCCGTTTCCCGGCCGACGGCTTCGAGGTTGCGCCGGACGGGCAGAAGTTCGTCGTCGCGAGCCTGGGCGGCGGCGACCCCGACAAGCCCATGACCCTGCTCACCGGCTGGCCCCAACTGATGACGAAGCGGTAGGGGGTCGGAGAAGTAAAGGGGTCAGTCCTGATTCTCGACGAGAAGTAAAGGGGTCAGTCCTGATTCTCTGACTTTTGACGGCGATACTCGCTGAGCTATTGCTCGAAAATCGAGCCCTGTGCTACTTTGCTCAGCCCGTCTGGCCCATTCGTCTAACGGTTAGGACGCGGCCCTCTCAAGGCCGAAATACGGGTTCGATTCCCGTATGGGCTACCAATCGTTCTCCACCTCGCGGCCGGGCCGCGTCGTGCGGACGCATTCCTCTCGAAGCGGCTGTCGTTGACTCAACCGTTTTGGGCCGAAGTCAGAGAATCAAGACTGACCCCGAAATCAGAAAATCAGGACTGACCCCAACGGCCCAAGGCTTGCATTCCGTCGCGCGGAGGGAGGAAACATGAAGAAAGACTCACTGAACGAGCTTTTGTACCAGATGCTCGAGACGGAGATGGGCGGGGTTCAGGTCTACAAGACGGCGATCCGCTGCGCCCAGAACGACGACCTGAAGAAAGAGTGGAAGAAGTATCTCGACCAGACCGAGAACCACGTGCAGGTCGTTCGGGGCATGTTCGGCGAGCTCGGCCTCGATCCGGAGACGGAGACGCCGGGCCGCAACGTCGTCCGCCACATCGGCGAGTCGCTCGTGAAGGCGATGGAGATGGCGCTCGCGTCCGGCGAGCCCGAGGCGGCGCAGCTCGTCGCCGCCGAGTGCGTCGTGCACGCGGAGACGAAGGACCACCTGAACTGGGAGCTTCTCGGTCAGGTGGCGAAGAAGTCGAAGGGCGAGGAAAAGAAGATCCTCGAGGCGGCGCAGGAAGAGGTCGAGGAGGAAGAGGACGAGCACCTGTACCACACGGCCGGCTGGGCGCGGGAGCTCTGGATCGAGTTTCTCGGCATGCCGGCGGTGATGCCTCCGCCCGAGGAGGAGAAGGACGTCAAGACCGCGATCGGCGCGGCCCGCGCGAAGCAGGCCCGCACGGAGATGCTCTAGAGCGCAAGTCGCGAGATCCCGGACACGCAAGAGGGAGACCAACCGGTCTCCCTCTTTTCATTGAGCGCGGCGAAGTAGGGGCCCCTCACCCCAGACCCTCTCCCCACAGGGGAGAGGGAGTAAGGCGGACTAATTGGCTGGCGGCGCTGCCGGCTGGAGGGCCTTCCCCGGCCGGTAGCGCACCCACCGAAGAATCTCGGGGATCGTCGGCTTCTTGCCGTACATGAGGATCCCGACCCGGTAGATCCGCCCCGCGAACCACGCCATTCCGATCGTCGAGAGGATCAAGATCACGATCGACAGCCCGACCTGCCACATCGGAGGTTCGGCGATCGCCGTGCGCAGGAACATCATGAGCGGTGCCGTGAAGGGGAAGAGAGACGCGAAGACCGCCACGCCGCCGTTCGGGTTGTTCATGACCGCGGGGTAGACCGCCATCCCGCTCACGATCAGCATCGACGGGATCATGGCGAGCTGCTGCGCCTCCTGGTCCGTGTTGAAGGGCGCGCCGATGGCCGTGTACACGCTCGCGTAGAGGAAGTACCCGAGCAGGAAGAAGAGCAGGAAGTATCCGATCATCGAGAGCGGGATCGCCGGTGCGCCGCCTTCGCCCATCGCCATGAGGCTGGCGATACCGGGAAGGGAGAGGTTCATCGCGACGAGCGACCAGACGAGGTACTGCGTGAGGCCCACGAGCCCGATCCCCACGATCTTCCCGACCATCAGCTCGGTCGGGCGCACCGACGCGATGATGATCTCGACGATGCGATTCGTCTTCTCCTCGATCACGCCCCGCAGGTTCTGGAACCCGTAGATGAAGAAGGTCATATACATGATGGCGAGGAAAACGATGGACGCGATGATCCCGGCGCCCTTCTCCTCCGTCGCGCCCTTGCTGGTGACCTTGAACGGTTTCAAGTCGACGCGCTTCTCGAGCTCCTTCGACAGCGACGCCGGCAGTCCCCGGTCGGCGATCTTGCGGCGGAGGATTGTCCGGTTGATCGCGCGCTCCATTTGATCGAGCGCGACGAACTCCGAAACCGAGATCGAGAAGTACTCCGCCCGGTCCTTTTGGAGGAGCTCCGGGGTGAGGACGAGATAGCCGTAGATCTTCTTGTCCAGGACCTCCTTACGGAGTGCCTCCTTCGTCGCCTCGATGTCGCCCGTGACCGGCCGCGTCTCGAGGATCCAGTGGATCCCCCGGCTCCCGGGGTTTTCCTTGCGTCGGACCTCCTCGCGCTCGGCGAGCTCCCGCGCGAGCGGCTCCGCGAGCTGGCCGGTCCGATCGACCACCGCGACCCGGCGTTCGCCGCTCGTCTTGCGAATTGCCGCGAACTGGACCGCCATGTAACCGAGGAAGAAGACCGGCACGAGGAACGTCGCGAACCAGAACGCCTTCGTGCGAACGCGCTCGAGGTACTCCCGCCGGATGACCGCGAAGATTTTCGTCCAGCTCATGTGTGCCTCACTCGATCGTCCGCGTTTCTTCGAGCCCGGCCGCGCGAATCGCCTCGAGATAGATCTCCTCGAGCTCCGGCTCCTTCGACGAGAACCCCTGGAGAGGGAAGCGCTCGAGCGCGCGTCGGAGGAACTCGCGCTGGTCCGTCCCGGGCGTGAGTGCGATCAGGTAGCCGCCGTTCACCGCCTGGGACGACGCGACTCCGGGCAACGCCGCGATCTGCACGGGTTCCGCTTCCACGGAGAGCTGCAGCAGGTTCTTGGAAAACCGGCGTTTCAGCTCGCGCAGGTTTCCCTCGAGGATCTTCTTCGAGCGCGCGAGCAACGCGATTTCGTCGCAGAGCTTCTCCGCCTGCTCGAGGACGTGCGTGGAGAAAATGATGGTCTTGCCCTTCTGCCGGAACTCGATCAAGTAGTCCTTGATGATCGACGTGTTGATCGGGTCGAGCCCGGAAAAGGGCTCGTCTAAGATGAGGATCTCCGGGTCGTGGATGACCGTGGCGATGAACTGGACCTTCTGCTGCATCCCCTTCGAGAGCTCGTCGACCTTCTTCTTCATCCAGGGCTGGAGCTCCAGCTTCTCCGCCCACTCGGCGATCCGCCGGCGCGCGTCGTCGCGGGGCACCGCCTTGATCGCCGCGAGAAAGAGGAGGTGCTCGGAGACCTTCATCTTCCGGTAGAGCCCGCGCTCCTCCGGGAGGTACCCGATCCGGTTCTGGGTCTCCCGGGTCATGGGGTTGCCGAGCACGCGGATCTCGCCGGAGTCCGCGGCCGTGATGTTCATGATCATCCGGATCGTCGTCGTCTTCCCGGCGCCGTTCGGGCCAAGGAGGCCGAAGATCACGCCGCGCGGGACCTGAAAGGAGAGAGAGTCCACGGCCGGGAACTTGCCGAAGACCTTCGAGACGTTTTCGAGCTCGATTGCGGGGGTCATGGATGTCCTACGGTTTACGGTCAGCTCGTCCCCGAGTTTTCAAATCCTGTGGCGGAGAGGGGGGGATTCGAACCCCCGAAGCCCGTTAGGGCTTACCGGTTTTCGAGACCGGCCTGATCAACCACTCCAGCACCTCTCCGGCTGCGAAACCTAACATCTAGGAGTTCCACCTTCACGTTTCCTGTCATCCGAACCTTTGCGCCTGCAAGTCATCCCGAGCGAAGCGAGGGATCTGGGCTCTCTTGAAGAGGGAGCCAGATTCCTCGTCGCTTCGATCCTCGGAATGACAGGGGGGAAGGAGCTTCCGGAATGACAGGGCCAGGGGGGAGAGCCACTCACTCGACCGGCGCCGCCCCTCGCCCGCGTCGCGCCTGAAAGAACAGCTTCATGAGGTCGCCGCATTCCTCCGCCAGGAGGCCGCCTTCGACGACGGCTCGGTGGTTCAGCCGCGGGTCCTCCGGAATGTTGCCGAGCGTGCCGCAGTAGCCGGCTTTCGGGTCGGCGCAGCCGAAGACGATCCGGGCGATCCGCGCGTTGACTGCGGCGCCGGCGCACATCGGGCAGGGCTCGACGGTGGCATAAAGGGTCGCGCCCTCGATCCGCCAGCTCCCGATGGCCTGCGCCGCCTCCCGGATCGCCTCGATCTCGGCGTGGTGGGTCGGGTCGGCGAGTGCCTCGCGGCGGTTCCGGCCGCGCCCGATCATGTGTCCCCCGCGGACGACGACGGCCCCGACGGGCACTTCCTGCTCGGAAAAGGCGATCTTCGCGAACGCGATCGCCTCCCGCAGGAACCTCTCGTCGTCGGGAGTGAACGGCATCGCGGCGCGAGGCTATTACACCCTCTGGAAAGGCCGATTCGGCGGGTCGGCGAGCGCCCGCTGGCGACCGGAATTGCTTGAAACGGGGGGGTGTTGTGGGTAACCTACGCCGCTCCTGCGCCCATAGCTCAATTGGATAGAGCGTCTGACTACGGATCAGGAGGTTGGGGGTTCAAATCCTCCTGGGCGCACCACCTTCGAGCCGCCGGCTGTTGGCTTTAGCCACCCGCTATCGAGCCGAGAGCCGACGGCTTCGGGCCGACTGGCCCGCGGCGAACCTTTCAACCCGGTTCTCCGTAAGAAAATAGACGTTTCGAGGCTTGATCGGAGGGGGAGATGTCGAAGAAGAAAAAGATCATTCTGGGCGTCGTCGGCGTCGTCGTCGTCCTGCTGGTCGTGATGGGTCTGCGGGGACGCAAGGACAAGGACGTCGCGCGGGTGACGACGGCGAAGGTCGAAAAGATCGACCTGGTATCGAAGGTCACGGCGAACGGCAAGATCCAGGCGCGCCGGAAAGTCGACCTGTCCGCGCTCGTGATGGGGCAGATCGTCAACCTGGCGGTCAAAGAGGGCGACGTGGTAGACCGGGGCCAGCTCCTCCTCCAGATCGACCGCGCGCAGCTCGCGGCGCAGACGGCGGGGCGCGAGTCGGCGCTCGGGGCGATGCGCTCCGACCTGGCCGCGGCACGCGCCACCGCCGAGCAGGCGCGGCGCGACTTCCAGCGCGCCAAGCAGAACTGGGACGCGAAGATCCTTTCCGAGGCGGAGTACCAGAAGGCCCGCTCGGTGCTCGATACGGCGGAGGCGAACCTCTCCGCGGCGCAGCAGCGGCTTCAGGAGACCGGCGCGAACCTGACGGCGAGCCGGGACTCGCTCTCGAAGACGACGGTCACCGCCCCGCTCGCCGGCATGGTCACGTTCCTGCCCGTCAAGGAGGGCGAGGTCACGGTCATCGGGACGATGAACAACCCGGGCACGCAGCTGTTGACGATCTCCGACATGTCCGAGGTCGAGGCGGTGATGATGGTCGATGAGACCTCCGTCCCCGAGGTGAAGGTCGGGCAGAAGGCGTCGCTCTCCGTCGACGCGTACCCCAACCGGAACTTCGAAGGAGTCGTAACCGAGGTCGGCTCGTCCCCCATCTCCAAGAACGACCCGGACCTGCTCTCCCTGACGCAGGGCTCCGAGGCGATCAACTTCAAGGTGAAGATCCGCGTCGTCAACCCGCCCGAGACGATCCGTCCGGGCTTCTCGGTCACCGCCGACATCCTCACGGGAAGGACCGAGGGCGCCACGGCGATCCCGATCCAGGCGCTCGTCGTGCGGGACGTTCCGAAGAAGAACGGCAAGGACGGGAAGCCGGCCGCGGCTTCGGCCTCGACCCGCCCGCAGACCGAGGAAGGCGTCTACCTGATCAAGGCCGGAAAGCTTGCGTTCGAGAAGGTCGAGACCGGTCTCGCCGGCGAGCTGATGATCGAAGTCAAGAAGGGCCCCGCCGTCGGCGCCGAGATCGTGACCGGACCCTTCAAGGTCCTCCGCCAGGTCAAGGAGGGCGACAAGGTCATCGTGGAGAAGGAAGGCGAGGGCAAGGGCAAGCCCAAGGGAGGCCAGGCGGCGTGACGAACGCGGAGCTCTTCCGCGTCTCCGCGTCGGCTCTGACGCGCCACAAGATGCGCGCGTTCCTGACGTTGCTCGGGGTCATCATCGGCGTCGCGACGGTCGTCGGCGTGGTCTCCGTGATCTCCGGCCTGAACGCTTACGTCAACGACAAGATGATCGGGCTGAACCCGGACGTCGTCATCTTCACGAAGTACGGGATCATCACGAGCCGGGAGGAGTGGCTGCTCGCGCGCAAGCGCAAGGACATCACTCTGACGGACATGGCGATCATCCAGCGCGAGTGCCGCCTCTGCTCCACGGTGGGGGGGCGCGGCGACCGCCGGCGTCCGGTGAAATACGCCGACAACAAGCTCGCCGACGTCGAGATCCAGGGTCACACCGCGAACATGGGCGAAGCGATGAACTTCGACATCGTGACGGGCCGCTACTTCACTCCGGCGGAGTACGACCACGCCGCGTCGGTCGCTGTGATCGGGTGGGACGTCCAGGATCAGCTCTTCCCGCACATGGACCCGATCGGGCGGATCATGAAGGTCGACGGCTATCCGGTAAAAGTCATCGGAACCCTCGCGAAGCAGGGCAACGTGATGGGCCAGAGCCAGGACAGCGTCGTCTACATGCCTTTGACACTGTTCAAGAAGCGCATCGCGCCCAACGAGGATATCGGGGTGTTCATGAAGCCCATCGGGGGAGTGGCCATGGTCGGGCAGGCGACGGACGAAGTCCGCTCGATCCTCCGGTCCCTGCGGAAGACCAAGTACGACAAGGACGACCCGTTCGGACTCGTGACGGCGGAGATGCTCCAGGACCTGTGGAAGAACATCTCGGCCGGCGCCTTCCTCCTGATGATCCTGATCTCCGGGATCTCGCTCGTCGTCGGCGCGATCGTGATCGCCAACATCATGTTCGTCTCGGTCGTCGAGCGGACCAAGGAGATCGGCGTGCGCCGCGCCCTCGGCGCGCGGCGGCGCGACATCCGGCGGCAGTTCCTGCTCGAAGCGGCTCTCCTCTCGGCGGTCGGCGGGATCTTCGGCGTGGCTCTCGGGTCGTTGATCGCGCTGGCCGTCAACCAGGTGTTCCCGGCTCAGGTCAAGCTCTCGTTCATCATCGTCGGAATCGGCGTCGCCACGGTCACGGGGCTGATCGCGGGCTGGATCCCCTCCAACCAGGCAAGCAAGCTCGCGCCCGTCGAGGCGCTCCGTTACGAATGACCTCTAAGTCGTAGACCCCATGTCCGGAATCTTCAACCACCTCCGCCGCGGCTTCGGCGAGAACATGCGCTTCGCGCTCCTCGCCGTGCGGACGCACAAGCTCCGCGCGGTCCTGACCGTACTCGGCATCGTCGTCGGGGTCGCGACCGTCATTGCGATGGTCTCGATCGTGACCGGCTTCAACAACAACATGGTGCGCAACTTCCAGAGCTTCGGCGCCACGCTCGTGCAGTTCCAGAAGTTCGAAGCCCGGTTCGGCCCGGGGCGCCGCGACCCCTCCGAGAGGCGGCGCAAGGACCTTCACTACGAGGACGCCGTTGCCCTCAAGGAGTCGATCCCCGAGATGCGGGCGGTGTCGCCGGAGCGATACCTGTGGAACACCGACGTGAGCGTCAAGTACCGCGACAACGAGACGACGACTCCGGTCGTCGCGGGCGTGAACCAGGACTACCCGATCGCGAACAACCACTACGTCGGGTACGGCCGTTTCATCACCGAGACCGACTTCCTGCACAGCTCCAGCGTCGCCGTGATCGGTGAGGACGTCCGAAACATCCTGTTCCCCCGCGAGGACCCGCTCGAGAAGGTCGTCAACTTCAACGGCGAGGATTTCGTGATCGTCGGAGTCCTCGAAAAGAAGGGCAACGCGTTCGGCGGCTCCAACGACAACTTTTTCCTGATCCCGTTCTCCACCTTCGATCGGAAGTTCCCGCAGATCAAGAACAGCGGCGGCGACACGATCCACATCGCGACCGTGCCCTACACGCCCGAGCAGGTCCCGCTCATAATCGAGAAGGGGACCGCGCTCCTGCGCGCGCGGAGGCACGTTCCCTTCAATAAGCCGAACGACTTCGCGATCTTCACGCCGGACAAGCTGATCGAGAGCTTCCAGGGGATCACCCGCGGTGTCACGCTCGCGATGGTATTCATCGCGTTCATCTCGCTCCTCATCGGGGGCGTCGGCGTCATGAACATCATGCTCGTCTCCGTCACCGAGCGGACGCGCGAGATCGGGGTTCGGAAGGCGGTGGGCGCGTTCCGGCGCGACATCGTGATGCAGTTCCTGACCGAGGCGACGACGCTGTCGGTCCTCGGCGGGGCGATCGGGGTGATCGTGGGCGTCGCCGTGCCGGCGGGAATCAAGCGCGTGTTCGCCGCTCTCCCCGCCGAGACGCCGCTCTGGGCAGTCGTCGTGGGCCTGCTCGTCTCGATGTCGGTCGGGATCTTCTTCGGGCTCTATCCCGCGGTGAAAGCCTCCCGACTCGACCCGATCGAAGCGCTAAGATACGAGTAGTGCCCGGCGGTCAGCTCTCGGTGCTCCCCGGAGCGCCGTGAACTGATGACCGGAGAATAGCTTGTCCACCCTTCTCAAGCACCTTCGCCGGGGATTCGGCGAGAACACGCGGTTCGCGCTCCTCGCCGTCCGCGCGCACAAGCTGCGCGCTTCGCTCACCGTGCTCGGCATCGTCGTGGGCGTGGCGACCGTCATCGCGATGGTCTCGATCGTGACCGGCTTCAACAACAACATGGTCCGCAACTTCCAGAGCTTCGGCGCATCGCTCGTCCTCTTCCAGAAGTACGAGCCGCGGTTCGGGCCGGGCGGCCCGAGGCCGGAGGGCGAGCTGCGCCGGAAGGACCTGACCCTCGAGGACGCCGCGGCGTTGCGCGAGATCCCGGAGATGCGCGCCGTCTCTCCTCAGCGCTACCTGTGGAACAACTCCGACTACCACCTGAAGCACCGCGATTCCGAAGCCCAGTCACCCCGGGTCTTCGGTGTCATGGAGGAGTATCCGACCGCCACGAATCGCGTCGTCGGCCAGGGACGTTTTTTCACGCCGACCGAGATCGACCACGCGGCGTCCGTCATGGTGATCGGCGAGGAGATCCGCGAGAAGGTGTTTTCGCGCGAGGATCCCATCGGGAAACGAGTCATGCTCGGCCACGACGGCTACTACGTCGTCGGCGTGTTCGAGAAAAAGGGAAAGATGTTCGGCGAGTCGCAGGACAACTTCGTCGTCGTTCCGATCACCACGTTCGATCGCCGTTTTCCGTGGATCAAGGTCGGGGGTGGGGAGGGGGACGCCCTCCGGATCGCGACCGTTCCTTTCACTCCGGCCCAGGTCCCCGTGATCATCGAGAAGGCGCGCACGATTCTCCGGACGCGACGGCACGTCCGGTTCGACAAGGAAGACGACTTCGGCATCGTGACGCCGGACAAGATGATCGAGAGCTTCCGCGGGATCACGAGCGGCATCACGCTCGCGATGGTCTTCATCGCGTTCATCTCGCTCCTGATCGGCGGCGTCGGCGTCATGAACATCATGCTCGTCTCGGTTACGGAGCGAACGCGCGAGATCGGCGTGAGAAAGGCGGTGGGCGCCTTCCGCCGCGACATCGTCCTGCAGTTCCTGACGGAGGCGACCACGCTGTCCCTCATCGGGGGCGCGATCGGCGTCGCCGTCGGCGTCGCGGTACCGGCCGGGATCAAACGCGTTTTCGACGCGCTGCCGGCGGAGACCCCGCTCTGGGCGATCATCGTCGGCCTCTTCGTCTCGATGTCGGTGGGGATCTTCTTCGGGCTCTACCCCGCGGTCAAAGCCTCGCGGCTCGACCCGATCGAAGCGCTGAGGTACGAGTAGATCCCCGGTTTCCTCTGCCCGTCGTCCTGACCAGTCCGAACGGTAAGATTTCCGGACTTCATGCCTCTCGCGACCGGAAGCCGTCTCGGCCCGCACGAGATCATCGCCCCGCTCGGACAGGGCGGCATGGGGGAGGTCTATCGCGCGCGGGATACCCGGCTCGGCCGCGAGGTCGCGATCAAGATCCTGCCCCCCATCCTCGCTTCCGACCGGGAGAGACTGCGGCTCCTCGAGCACGAGGCGCGCGCCGCGTCGGCGCTCAATCACCCCAACATCGTCACGATCTACGAGATCGGGCAGGAGGGCGCCACCTCCTACATCTCCATGGAGCTCGTCCAAGGATCGAGCCTGCGCGACCTCGTCCTCGAGGGGGCGGTTCCCCTGCGGCGGCTCCTCTCGATCGCCGCCCAGACCGCGGACGGGCTCGCGAAAGCGCACGCCGCCGGAATCGTCCACCGGGACCTGAAGCCCGAGAACCTCATGGTCTCGAGCGACGGGTTCGTGAAGATCCTCGACTTCGGCCTCGCGAAGCTCGTCCCCACGGAGACGGAATCCCCGGACGAGGCGTCGACCTCCAGCCACGCGGAGCTCGCCGGCGGCGTCGCCGGCACGGTCGGGTACATGTCACCGGAACAGGCCTCCGGCAAGCCGATCGACTTCCGGTCGGATCAGTTCTCTCTCGGTTCCGTCCTCTACGAGCTCGCCACCGGGACTCGGGCATTCCGGCGGGAGACGCCTGTGCAGACGCTCGCGGCGATACTCGAGGACGAGCCCGAGCCGATCGCGTCGCGAAACGCGCGGCTCCCGGCGCCGTTCTGCTGGATCGTCGAGCGCTGCCTTTCCAAGGACCCGGACGGGCGCTACGCGTCGACGCGCGACCTGGCCCGGGACCTGGCCGCGCTGCGCGAGCACCTATCCGGAAAGTCGGAGGCACTCGGCCCGCGCCCATCGAGCCTCCCGGTGCCGCGGACGCGCTTCGTCGGACGCGAGAAGGAGAGGGCCGCCCTCCGCGCCCTGCTCGAGCGGCCGGAAGTGCGCGTCGTGAGCCTGACGGGCTTCGGCGGGATCGGAAAGACGCGGCTCGCGCTCCAGGTCGCCGAGGACATGACGGCGCTCTTTCCGGCGGGGATTTCGTTCGTCCCGCTCGAGTCCGCTCGCGATGCGGAGCAGATGGTCGCCGCGATCTGCCGGGCGATCGGGGTCCGGGAAACGGCCGGCCAGACGCTGCGGGACTCCCTGAAGGAACAGCTTGCCGCCGGGGGACGCTCGCCGAGGCTTCTCGTTCTCGACAATTTCGAGCAGCTGGCGGCGGCGGCTCCGGCCGTGGCGGACCTCGTTGCCGCGGCACCCGGGATAAACGTCCTCGTCACGAGCCGTTCGCCCCTCCACGTCTACGGCGAGCACGAGTTTCCGGTCCCACCGCTCGCCCTTCCCGACCTCGACGCCCTTCCCCCGCTCGAGACGCTGACGCAGTACGAGTCGGTCGCGCTCTTTCTCCAGCAGGCGCAGGCGATCAAACCGGACTTCGCCCTGACGAAGGAAAACGCGCCGCAGATCGCGGAGATCTGTGCCCGCCTGGACGGGCTGCCGCTCGCGCTCGAGCTCGCGGCGGCGCGCGTCAAGCTCCTCTCGCCCGCCGCGATGCAGTCGCGGCTCGAAAAGCGCCTGCAGCTCCTGACGGGAGGCGCGCTCGACCTCCCCGCCCGGCAGCGGACGCTGCGGGGCGCGATCGAGTGGAGCCACGACCTTCTCGACGAGGACGAGCAGAAACTCTTCCGGCGGCTCTCGGTCTTCGTGGACGGGTGCACGCTCGAAGCCGTCGAAGCGGCGTGCAACGCGAAGGAAGACCTGCAGGTCGACGTCCTCGACGGGATGTCGTCCATGGTCGACAAGAGCCTGGTGAGACAGATCGAAGCGGAGGGGGAAGAGCCGCGTTTCGTCATGCTCGAGACGATTCGCGAGTACGCGCTCGAGCGGCTCGCGGCCTCCGGCGACGATCCGATCACCCGCCGCGGTCACGCCGCCTACTGCCTCGTGCTCGCGGAGGAGATCGGGTCCGCGCGCGTCACGTCCGTCGTCGATTCCGCCGCGTGGCTCGACCAATGCGAGCGCGAGCACGGCAACTTGAACGCGGCGCTCGAGTGGACTTGCCGGAACGACGAGGGGAACTGGGGCCTGCGGCTCGGGGGAGCGCTCTTCCAGTTCTGGGAGCGCCGGGAGTACATCTCGGAGGGGAGGGACTGGCTGGCGAAGCTGCTCGCGCTTCCGAGCGCGGCGCGTCGCGACAAGGTGCGGGCGCGGGCGGCCTTTGCGGCCGGCGTTCTCGCCGGTGCCCAGAGGGACTACGAGCGCGCACATACCCTGCTCGGTGAGAGCCTCGAGATCAACCGGGAGACGGACGACAAGTGGGCGGCCGCGGTGTCGTTGAACGCGCTCGCGGTGACCGCGCTCGACCGTCGGGACGTCGCCGCGGCGCGCTCACTCTCGGAGCAGAACCTCGACGTGTGGCGCGAGCTCGGCGACAAGGCGGCGGTCGGCCGCTCCCTGTCCAACCTCGCGAGCGTCGTGAAGGAGCAGGGGGACTACGCGCTCGCCCGCTCGCTCTACGACGAGGCGCTCGCGGCGTTCCGCGAGATCGGCGACGAGACCGCCGCGGCGCGCGTCAGGAACAAGCAGGGGGACGTCGCCCGGGCGCAGGGAGACGCCGCCGGCGCGAAGGAGCTGTACGAGCGGAGCCTTGCGACGTTCCGCGAGTTCGGGGACCGGTGGGGAACCGCGCTCGCGCTCGCCGACCTCGGCAACCTGGCTCGGGAGGGGAAGGACTTTTCGCTGGCGCGCTCGCACTATCGCGAAAGCCTTCGGATCTTCCAGGACCTCGACTACAAGCGCGGCGTCGCGCAGATCCTCGAGAGCTTCGCGTGCGCCGCGGCCGCGGAAGGCGAGCCGAAGGAGGCGCTCGCTCTCGCCGGCTCGGCGGCCGCGCTCCGGCACTCTCTCGGGACGCCGCTCGCGCCGGCTGACCACGCGAAGCTCGAGCTGCGCCTGGACACGGCGCGCCGGAGCCTGCCGAGCTCCGAAGGAGCCGCGGCGTGGATGGAAGGCTGGACGACCCCTCTCGAGAAGACCGTCGATGCCGCGCTCCGCGCGGAAGCCGGCTGACGCCCGACTCTAGACGGCCGTCATCGGGTCGACGAGGCGGCGCACGGCCGAGATGCGGTTCGCCGGGAACTGACCCCGGCGCGCATGCTCGCGGATGAGGGTCTCGTCCGGGGCGATGTAGACGCAGTACATCTTGTCGCCCGTCACGTAGCTGTGCAGCCACTGGATCTCGGGCCCCAACGCCGTCAGGACCTCGTTCGACTTGCGGGCGATCGCGCGGACCTCCTCGTCCGAAAGGTTCCCCAAACCCGGGATCTCGCGCTCGATGACGAACTTGGGCATGACCGTCCTCCGGTCGGATGCTAACAAACGGCCGGTATAGGCTTTCCGCGCTTGCCCCTGACAACCGGTTCCCGTCTCGGACCTTACGAGATCCTCGCGCCGCTCGGCGCCGGAGGAATGGGCGAGGTCTACCGGGCGCGGGACACCAAGCTCCAACGCGACGTCGCGATCAAGGTCCTGCCTGAGAGGCTGGCGTCCGACGCGGCGGCGCTCGCGCGCTTCGAGAGAGAAGCCCGGGCGGTCGCGGCACTCTCGCACCCGAACGTCCTCGGGATCTACGACCTCGGCCGCGACGACTCGGTCACGTACGTCGTGATGGAGCTGCTCCAGGGAGAGACCCTCCGGGGGAGTCTCGATGAAGGGCGGCTTCCGCAGAGGAAAGCGCTCGAATACGGCCTGCAGATCGCGCACGGGCTGGCGGCGGCGCACGAAAAGAACATCGTCCACCGAGACCTGAAACCCGAGAACGTTTTCGTCACCTCCGAGGGCCGCGTCAAGATCCTCGACTTCGGTCTGGCCAAAATGGCCGACCGGGAGAGCGGCGAGACGCAGTCTCCCACGGTGGTGGCGGCGACGGAGCCCGGCACGGTGATGGGGACGGTCGGCTACATGTCGCCCGAGCAGGTGCGGGGAAAACCGGCCGACCATCGCTCGGACATCTTCTCTTTTGGCGCCGTGCTCTACGAGATGCTCTCCGGCACGCGCGCTTTTCGCGGCGAGTCGGCCGCGGAGACGATGGCGGCCATCGCGCAGAAGGATGCGCCCGAGCTTTCGGGGATCGACTCCCCGATCGCCTCCTCGCTCGACCGGATCGTGCGGCACTGTCTCGAGAAGAACCCCAACGAGCGTTTCCAGTCGGCGCGCGACCTCGCGTTCGACCTTCAGTCCCTGACGACAACAACCGGGTCCACGGGCATTACGGTCTCTCGGCCGGCGGTGTCGAGGCGTCGTCTCGTCTCTGCCCTCCTCGCGGCTGTTTCGCTGATCGTCGCCGCCGCGATCGGGCGCTGGACTGCGACCCGGTCGGCGACGCCGGCCGGAGAGGGAGCCGCCCCCGGCCGTTTTGCCGCCCTCACCGATCAGCCGGGGGTCGAACGCGCCCCGGCCCTCGCTCCCGACGGAAGGTCGTTCGTCTACGTCGGCGGCGCTTCCGACAACGAGGACATCTTCGTTCAGCGGGTTGGAGGCCGGAACCCGACTAACCTGACGGCGGATTCTCCCGTCCGGGACGAGGCGCCGGCGTTTTCACCGGATGGCGAGCAGATCGCCTTCCGCTCCGAGCGCGAAAAAGGCGGACTCTTCGTGATGGGAGCTACCGGCGAGTCCGTGCGACGCATTTCGGACTTCGGCTTCGATCCCAGCTGGTCGCCCGATGGCCGCGAGCTCGCCGTGGCGACCGAGCCCATCCGCGACCCCACGACCCGGGCCACCGTGAGCGAGATCTGGGCCGTCGACGTCTCCACGGGTAAGAGACGCCTCGTCGCGCGCGGGGACGGCGTCGCCCCCCGGTGGTCCCCCAACGGGCACCGCATCGCGTATTGGGGGTTGCCCCCCTCGAAGTCGCAACGCGACGTCTTCACCGTCGCGGCGGACGGCTCACAATCCGACGCTCCCGTGCCCGTCACGAACGACGGGGAGTTCGACTGGAGCCCGGCCTGGTCGCCCGACGGCCGGTTCCTCTACTTCTCGAGCGATCGCGGCGGCACGATGAACCTCTGGCGCGTCGGGATCGACGAGAAAACGGGGAAAGTGCTCGGCCCTCCGGAGCCGGTCACGACCCCGGCCAGCTGGGTCAGCCACGCGACCTTCTCCCGGAACGGGGATCTTCTGTTCTCGACGCTCACCGAGCGCTCGAACGTGATGAAGGTCGGCTTCGATCCCGCGCGCGAGGCGGTGATCGAGAGTCCCGCTGCCATTCTGAAGGGCACCCGCCTCATCAACTCGCTCGACTGGTCGCCCGACGGTCAATGGCTCGTCTTCGACGGTCCGAAAGGGAGCCGGGAGGACCTGTATCTGATCCGCGCCGACGGGTCGGGCTACCGGCAGTTGACGGACGCGCCTTTCCAGCATCGCGTTCCCCGCTGGTCCCCCGACGGGTCGCGGATCGCTTTCTACTCGAACCGCTCCGGTTCGGCGCAGATATGGACGATTCACCCGGATGGGTCGGGCCTGGAGCAGGTCTCGTCGCTCGAAAACGGCGCGCTCTACCCGACGTGGTCGCCCGACAGCCGACGGATCGCAGTGACGGGCAGCGGCAAGTACCCGAACGCGATTCTCGAGCTCGGACGAACGGACGATAAGGGGGTCGTCGGCCTTCCGCTTTTACCCACCGGCGACAACTTGAACCCCTTCTCCTGGTCGCGCGACGGCAAGCTTCTGGCCGGATTCCGGGACCGCGAAGACCGATCGACGGAGGTGCTCGTCTACTCGTTTGCCATGGGACGTTACGAGAGCGTGGACTCCTCCGGCCGAACCCCGCACTTCCTTTCCGACGGCCGGAGGCTGCTCTTCCAGAAGGACAACGGCGTCGTGCTCCTGGACGTCGAAACGAAGCGGTCGAAACAGATCCTGCCTGCCGGGACGCTGCCGGAGGGCTGGGCGATGAAATTCGGTATATCCAGGGACGACCGTCAGCTCGCCTACATCGAGACGCAGCGAGAGGGCGACGTCTGGATGATGATCCTCGGCGCAGAGGAAGGCGCGGAGAAGACGCCGTGACGATCGGCCACGCCTCCGGGAGATGACCATGAAGACCATAACCGCTTCGCGGTTCAAAGCCGACTGCTTGAAGATCATGGACGAGGTGAAGGTCGGCCGCGAACCCGTCCTGATCACCAAGAAGGGGAAGGCCGTGGCGCAGCTCATGCCCGTCGAAGAGCGGGCCCTCGAGGTCTTCGGGTGCCTCTCCGGCGAGCTCGAAATCGCGGGCGATATCACCCCGGCCATGTCCCCGCCCTCGCGTTGGAAGGGATCGCAGTGATACTCCTCGACACGCACGACGATCGTTTCCCTGGCCACGCAGTCCCCCGCCGAGTTCTCTTCCGATCCGGCCGACCGCCTGATCGCGGCGAGCGCACGCGCCGAGCGACTCACGCTGGTGACAAGCGTTCGGACGATCTGGTGACGATCCCGTGAGTCTTTCCGCCGGCTCCCGCCTCGGACCCTACGAGATCCTCTCTCCCCTCGGCGCGGGAGGGATGGGGGAGGTCTACCGCGCGCGAGACACGCGGCTGGACCGGACGGTGGCGATCAAGGTGCTGGCGTCGCACCTGTCGGCATCGCCCGACGTCCGGCAGCGCTTCGAGCGGGAGGCCAGGACGATCTCGCAGCTCTCGCACCCGCACATCTGCGCGCTGCACGATGTGGGGCGGGAAGGTGAGACCGAGTACCTCGTCATGGAGTACCTCGAGGGCGAGACGCTGGCGGATCGTCTCCTGAAAGGACCGCTTCCGCTCGAGCAGACGCTTCGCTACGGGGTCCAGATCGCCGACGCGCTCGACAAGGCGCACCGTCAGGGGATCGTCCACCGGGATCTCAAGCCCGGCAACGTCATGCTCACGAAGTCAGGCGTGAAACTGCTCGACTTCGGCCTGGCCAAGACCTTGGAGCGGTCGCTCGACGCGACCGGAAGAGAGCAGGCGGCCGTAATGCAGCAGCCCATGGCTGGAGGCAGCCTCACGGCCTTTCCAACGGTGATGGGGAGCCCGAACCTCACGCAAGAGGGGACGATCCTCGGGACGTTTCAGTACATGGCGCCGGAGCAGCTCGAAGGGAAGGACGCCGACGCGCGCACTGACATCTTCGCGTTCGGGTGCGTGCTGTACGAGATGGCGACGGGTCAGAAGGCTTTCTCAGGCTCGACGCAGGCGTCGCTCATCTCCTCGATCCTGCGCGACGAGCCGCCGCCCATCTCGCGGGTCCAGCCGATGTCGCCGCCCGCGCTCGACCACGTCGTGAAGAAGTCCCTGGCGAAAGATCCGGAGGATCGCTGGCAGAACGCGGCGGATCTGGGGGGCGAGCTGAAGTGGATCGCGGAGGGCGGCTCGCAGACGGGAGCGGCGGCTGTCGCCGTTCCCCGGCGAGGACGGCAAGCCTGGATTCCGTGGGCGCTGGCCGGTCTTCTCCTCGTCGTCACCCTCTTTCTCGCCAACGAGGTGCGCCGCCTGCGGACCGGTGGAGGCGCGCAAGCCGTTCACTCGTTCATCGATCCCCCCGAGAAGACCGAGTTCCGGTTCACCGGCGACGACTCGGCTCCGATCGCGATTTCGCCGGACGGTTCGCGCGTTGTCTTCGGAGCCGGAGGAAGACTCTGGCTCCGGTCGCTCGCGGCGGGTACTGCCGCGGCGCTCGCCGCGACGGAGGGCGGGCGGTTTCCGTTCTGGTCGCCGGACAGCCGCTCGATCGGCTTCTTCTCGGACGGGAAGTTGAAGATCCTGGAGGCCTCGGGCGGTCCCGTGCAGACGATCTGCGATGCCCCGAACCCCCGCGGCGGCTCGTGGGGCAAGAGCGGCGTGATCGCGTTCGCGCCGGACATCAGTACGGGGATCTTCCGAGTCGCGGCGTCCGGCGGCACGGCTTCGCCCATCACGACGTTGGCGGACCGGAAGAAGCACACGACCCATCGCTGGCCCTACTTCCTCCCGGATGGAAAGCACGTCCTGTACCTCGCGGCGAACCATGCCAGCCCGAAGTCCGAGGAAAGCGGGATCTATGTCGCCTCTCTCGACGGGGGCGGGCCGCGGCGGCTCCTGTCTTCCTACGACAGCGCCCAGTACGCGTCCGGCGTACTCCTCTCGGTGCGCGACGCGAGCCTGATGGCAACTCCCTTCGATCCCGAGCGAATCGCCCTCACCGGTCCAGCCGTTCGCATCGCCGACGACGTGAACCTGGACACCGGAGTCTGGCGGGGGACGTTCACTGTCTCGGAGACGGGCGTGCTCGCCTACCTGATCGCTCAGGAGGGTGGCGGAGGGCGGCTCACATGGGTCGACTTTTCCGGCCGGAAGCTCGGGACGATCGGTGAGAAAAGCGCCGCGTATTCGCCCGAGCTCTCGCCGGACGGCCGGCGCGCGAGCGTCCTCATGGGAGATCCCAACAACGACGTGTGGGTCCACGAGCTTTCCCGGGGGGTGCGGACGCGACTCACGACGGACATCCAGGCGCAGGTCGCGCCGGTCTGGTCCCCCGATGGATCTCAGATCGTCTTCGTTCAGGGGCTGAGAGAGGGGCGCGAGGAGTACTTCGTGTCGATCATCGCGGCGGATGGAGGGAGTGCGCCCAAGGACGTCTACAGGTCGAAAGACCGGTTCGAGGTATCGGACTGGTCGCCGGATGGCCGCCATGTCCTGGTCGATCGCGGCAATATCGGCGCAACCGACCTGTGGGTTTTTCCGGTCGATGATCCGGGAAAGGCGTTTCCGCTCGTTCAATCCACTTTTCTCGAGCATGGCGGCCAGTTCTCGCCGGACGGCCGATGGGTGGCGTACGTATCGCGGCACTCGGGGCGCGACGAGGTCTACGTCACGTCTTTCCCGGGCGGGGGCACGCGATGGCAGGTGTCCGGAAGCGGCGGGACGCAGCCGCGCTGGAGTCCCGACGGCCGGGAGCTCTATTTCCTCTCGACGAGCTCCGAACTGATGGCGGCCGCCGTGGACGCCGGGGGATCCCGAATCGAGGTCGGAGACGTTCGTGCTCTCTTCCGCGTGAACATGTTCGCGGGCCCGAGGCACGGCCTCTACGGATACGACGTCTCGCCCGACGGGAAGCGGTTCCTCGTGAACGACGCCGGTGAAGCGAGCGTGCCGCGCGTGGCGCTCGTCACGAACTGGCAGGCGGCGCTCGCGAAGAAGTAACGCCGCAGCGTCGGGGCGGAATCCCGTTTCGCCGTTGTATCCTGACGCCCGATTTGTCTCTGACAGCCGGCTCTCGTCTCGGACCTTACGAGATCCTCTCGCTTCTCGGCGCGGGTGGGATGGGAGAGGTGTACCGCGCGAAGGACCCTCGCCTCGGGCGCGACGTCGCGGTGAAGGTCCTCCCCGCGTCGTTCTCGGACGACCCGGATCGCCTCCGCCGCTTCGAGCAGGAGGCGCGGGCGGCGGGGCTCCTGAACCATCCGAACATCACGGCGGTTTACGACATCGGCGCGCACGACGGCGCGCCGTACGTCGTGACCGAGCTCCTCGAGGGCGAGACGCTTCGCGCGGAGCTCGCCGGCGGGCGCCTGTCGCCGCGCAAGGCGATCGACCACGCCATCCAGATCGCGCACGGTCTCGCCGCGGCGCACGACAAGGGGATCGTGCACCGCGACCTGAAGCCCGAGAACGTGTTCGTCACGAACGACGGGCGGCTGAAGATCCTCGACTTCGGCCTCGCCAAGCTGACACACGTGGAGGACGCCTCGAGCGGCCGCGAGAACCTCCCGACCGCCACGGCGGGCACGGAGCCGGGCGTCGTCCTCGGGACGATGGGGTATATGGCGCCCGAGCAGGTCCGGGGCCGGCCGGCGGACGCGAGGAGCGACATCTTCGCTTTCGGCGCGATCCTCTACGAGATGCTGTCGGGCAAGCGCGCCTTCCAGGGCGACTCGGCGGCGGACACCATGTCGGCGATCCTCCGGGAGGACCCGCCGGACCTCTCGGTCACGAACCAGAACGTCTCGCCGGGGCTCGAGCGGGTGTTGCGTCACTGCCTGGAGAAGAACCCGGAGCAGCGTTTCCAGTCCGCTCGCGACCTCGCTTTCGATCTCGAAGCTCTGTCCGGAGTGTCCGCCCCCCGGGGCACGACCGCCGCCGCCCGCGCTCCGCTGAGCGCGAAGCGGATCCTTCCGCTGGCACTCGCCGGCGTCGTCGTTGTCGCGGCGATCGCGGGCGCCTACCTCGCCGGCAAGAAGCAGGGCTTCGTCCCGCCGCCCTCCTTCTCGCAGCTCACGTTCCGGCGCGGGCAGATCTACGCG
>DASRPJ010000101.1:0-2047 GCA_035646435.1 Thermoanaerobaculia bacterium
CTCGACCGCCCCGCGCTCCTCGCGCTCGCGCGCAAGTGCGGCCGCGTGCTCATCGTGCACGAGGACTCGCGCACCGGCGGAATCGGCGAGAGCCTCGCCGCGATCGTGCAGGAGGAGGCGTTCGAGTACCTGGATGCCCCCGTCCGCATCGTCGGCGCGCTCGACACCCCCGTGCCCTACTCCCCGCCGCTCGAGGAGTTCTACCTGCCCGGCGAGGAAGAGGTCGAGCGCGCGGCGCGACTGCTCGCGGCGTACTAGAACTACGCGCGCGCGGGAACCCGGACGCGCGCGAGAAGCGCTCCGGAGGCGACCGCGACCGCGAAGCAGCCCATCCACAGGACGGTCGGACCCCCGCGCTCGAGGATCAGGACCCCGAGGGCGGGGCCGATGAGAAACGACGCGCTGAACGCCATCTGGTAGAGGCCCATGTACTCGCCGCGCCGCTCGGGGACGGCGAGCTCGGACGCGAGCGCATTCATCGACGCGAAAACGAAGATCTCGCCGAACGTCCAGACGATCACGGTCGCCGCGACCGCGGGAACCGTCCGGACGAAGGCGAGCGCGCCGAAGCCGATGCCCACGAGGGTGCAGCCGAGGAGGAAGGCGCGGGCGTGCGGCCACGCCGCCGTCGCCGCGTTGATCGGAACGTCCAGGAGCACGATCAGGACCGTGTTGATCGCGATCAGGAGGCCGAAGACCGCCGTCGAGATCCCGAGGTCGCGCACCACGTAGAGCGCCATTCCGCCGAACGACTGGAAGAAGACGCAAAGCACGGGCAGAAGCGCGAAGAGGAAGTAAAGGAACCCCGCGTCGCGAAGGGCGGTGCGCGAACCGGCGGCGGGCCCTTTGGTGATCGCGGCCGGTTCGGCCGGTAGTCCGATCCGCGGCGCCAGGACGACGAGAAAGACACCCGCAACGAGCGACGTCACGCCGTCGACGACGAAAAGCGCGCGAAACGACCGTTCGGCAAGCAGTCCCCCGGCGGCCGGTCCGATCGAGAGGCCGAGGTTCACCGCGAGGCGGGCGAGCGCGAAGGCCGGCTTTCTCTGCTCGGGCGTCGTGAGCTGCCCCACGATCGCGAGGGCGGGCGCGCGGTACGACTCGGAGAGCACCGACCACAGGAAGATCCCCGCGGCCACCGCGGGGAAGCTGCGTGCCGCGGGGAGCGCGATCGCGAGGGCGCCGCCGAGGACGAGCGACGCCTGCATGATCGCGAGCGGCGAGAACCGATCCGCGAGGCGGCCGGCGAGCGGAGCCGCCAGCATCGTTCCGAGGCCGAAGAAGGTGATGAGGAGACCGGCTTCTTCAGACGAGAGGCCGCGCTCGCGGGTCCCGTAGAGAACGAGGAACGGCAGGATCATCGAGCCGGCGCGGTTGACGAGCTGCGCACCGGCGAGTATCCAGAGTCCTCCCGGGAGACCGCGGAGGCTCTTCCAGAGGTTCATCGGATGCGGTCTCGATTATGACGGTCCCGTTCGACCTATGATGGCGGCCGGCAAAAAACGTTCCATTCATGACGCTCGTCCCCGGCACGAAACACGGTCCGTACGAAATCGTCGCGCCGCTCGGCGCGGGCGGGATGGGCGAGGTCTACCGGGCGCGCGACACCCGCCTCCACCGCGACGTCGCGATCAAGGCGCTGCCGTCGAGCCTCTCCAACGACCCCGAGCGGCTCGGGCGATTCCAGCGGGAGGCGCGGCTGCTCGCGGCGCTCAACCATCCGAACGTGGCGGCCATCTACGGCCTCGAGGAGGCGGACGGGTCGCCATATCTCGTCATGGAGTGCGTCGAGGGCGAGACGCTCGCGGGCAAGCTCGCCGCCGGACCGCTCCCCGTGGAAGACGCCCTCGCCGTCGGCGTGCAGATCGCGGCGGGCATCGCGGCGGCGCACGAGGCGGGAGTCATCCATCGGGATCTGAAGCCCGCCAACGTCATGGTGCGGCCGGACGGCTCGGTCAAAGTGCTCGACCTCGGACTCGCGCGGACGGTCGAGGTGTCCGGAAGCGATCCCTCGCTCTCTCCGACCGTGACCTCGGGCGCGACCGGA
>DASRPJ010000102.1:0-6193 GCA_035646435.1 Thermoanaerobaculia bacterium
AAGGGCCGCTCCCTCGCCGGCGAACCGCTCGCGAAGAGGCGGCCGCTTCTCGAAGCGTTCGCGCGGCGATTCTTCCCGAAGGGCGGGAGCCTCCGACTGTCTCCGGCGACGACCGACGTTGCGGCCGCAAAGAGGTGGCTCTCCGGCGGCGGAAAGGCCGTGGACGGCATCATCGCGAAGCGCCTCGACTTCGACTACGACTCCGGCGCGGGCGAGCGCACGGCGATGCAGAAGGTGAAGCTGAAGAGCACGGCGGACTGCGTCATCGGCGGTTTCCGGTATGGCACGAACTCGAAGGTGATCGGGTCGCTGTTGCTGGGTCTCTACGACGCGAAGGGTCTTCTCCACCACGTCGGGTTCTCCTCTTCGATCAAGGCGAAGGACAAGGAGAAGCTGACCCGCGAGCTCCTGGCGATCCGGAAGCCCCCGGGGTTCACGGGCCGAGCGCCCGGCGGCCCGAGCCGCTGGTCGACCGAGCGGACGGGGGAGTGGGAACCGCTCGCGCCGACCCTGGTCGTGGAGATCGAGTACGACCACTTCACCGGCGGCCGGTTCCGCCACGGAACGAAGCTGCTGCGCTTCCGTCCCGACAAGGCGCCGAAGCAGTGCACGATGGACCAGATCGCGAAGAAGGGCCGCGCGAGCCCCTTGAAACTGCTCGAGGGCTGAAAAGAGACGCGCTCCCGCAAACGTGGCTCGCCTCGCTCGCTTGCCGAAACGTACGTGATCGCGTACGCTTACGTTGGAGACAATAGCTTGTGAGCACGATGACGGCAAGCCAGGCAAGGAAAGAGCTCTACCGCCTCCTCGACCAGGCTGCGGAGACTCACGAGCCGATCCACATCACGGGAAGGCGCAGTCACGGGGTCTTGGTCTCCGAGGAGGACTGGAGCGCGATCCAGGAGACGCTCTACCTCCTGTCCATTCCGGGCATGAGGGAGTCGATCCGACGGGGGATCCGGACTCCGATCACGAAGTGCTCTGAGAAGCCGGGTTGGTAGCGGCCGAAGCGCCCTGGCGGGTCTTCTTCACGAAGCAGGCCCAGAAGGACGCTCGCCGATTGAATCGCGCCGGCCTTCGTCCGAAAGCCGAAAAGCTCCTGGACCTTCTCCGTCAGAACCCATACGGGAGACCGCCGCGATTCGAGAAACTCGTCGGAGATCTGGCTGGCGCCTTTTCGCGCCGGATTTCCATTCAGCACCGGATCGTCTATCAGGTCCTCGACAAGCAGCGCGTCGTAAAAGTGATTCGAATGTGGACGCACTACGAGTGAGGAGTCCGACTCACCCGAGCACCCGGAGTCGCGTGCGCGCGACCTCGGCCTGCGTTTCCATCCCGAGGGACTCGAAGGCCTCCGCCGCCTCGGCATAGCGCCGGCGCGCCTCTTCGAGGACTGCTCCCGGCTCGCCGGCCGCGAGCCGCTCGAGCGACACTGCGAGGTGGAAGAGCGATAGCGCTCGCCCCTCACCGAGTCCGTGGCGTTTCCGGATCGCGGCGGCCTCCGTGAGCGCATGGACGCTCCGCTCGAGGTCGTCCGAGGCGCTCGACGGAGCGAGCTCCGCGCGGCGGCGCCACGCGATGCCGAGGTGGTGGAGGGTCACGGCGCGCGCGATCTCCCGGTCCGTCGTGCGCCACGCGAGAGCCCGCTCGAAGAGGTCGATTGCTTCGTCGAGCTCTGGCGCGGTCGCGCCCAGGTTCGCGAGCGCGGTCGCGAAGTTGTGGAGGACGCGGGCGTGCCAGCCGGTCTCCTCCGGCTCGCGCCACCACGCGAGCGCGGTCTCGAAGCACCGCCGGGCGCGCGACAGGTCGGCGGCGTCGCCGGGGCTTCCGAAGAAGACGGCGACGTTGTGGTGGAAGCGGGCGCTCTCTTCGTTTGATTCGAACGTGAGCTCCGGCAGCGTGGCCCACAGCTCCTCGGCGAGCGACCGGGCCGACGCCGCATCGCCGCGGTCGCGCAGGTCTTCCTGCAGACGGAAGAAGTCGCGGTACGCCGCGACGGGGGCGGCGCGGAGCGCGTCGCGAAGGGTGGGGGGCTTATCGGTCAACGAGATCAGTCTAGCGAGGGCCCCTCACCCCGGCCCTCTCCCCAGAGGGGAGAGGGGGAAGGGGGAGAGGGGAAACGAGGCTAGACCGTGATCGTCTGGCCTTCGAATCCGCGGAACGAGAACTCGCAGAGCTCGCGGTAGGTGTCGCGTTGCTCTTCGAGGATGGCGACCGCCAGGCGCTCGCCCAGGAGGAGCGATTGCCAGTAGTCGGAGCGGTAGTGGACGCCGAGCGCGTTGCGGCCGAGGCCGACGTTCGACGCGAGCTTGTCGAGCTCGTTTTCGACGGTCAGTGGCGGACCCTGATACGAGACGAGAGCCGTCCCCGTGGCGTCCGACACGACCGGGCGGGAGAGGACATGGGAGCCGTCGAACCACGCTTTCAGGATCGTCACGCAGGCGCCCGCCACGGTCGCGTGCCCGGCGCCGTAGGACGGGTGCGTGGGGCAGCCTTCGGGCGCGCCCATCGGGAGCAGGTAACTTCCGAACTTCGACCAGACCGCGTCGAGCGCCGATGAGTTCAGGACGTCCGGGCTCACGGGAGAGATGGCGGCGCCCCGCCGCGTGTTGCTCACGAGACCGCCGAACGCCTCCGGCCGGAGCCTCCGGTGCACGAACCACTTCTGGTACCACACGATCTTGAGCGCGCGCGTCGCGACCTCCGTGACGAGCGAGAGGATGTGCGGTCCGCCGAACGTGCCGAAGCCGAACTGCGTCGCGGAGCTCGCGTACGGCATCCCGGCGGAGAACGGCGCCCGCGCGCCCAGCAGAATGAGGCAGGCTTGGTGGTACGCCTGGTACAGGGCATCGACGTGCACCCATTCGCCCAGGTCGCGCAGGTTGCGGATGAACCGCGCGGTCGCGTCGGGCGGATGGGGGCTGACAACGAGGCCGTTCTGAACGGCGAGCCAGTCCTCGTAGCTCGTGAGGAAGTCGCGGCCCGTCGGCATCGTCCAGATCCGCTGGTCGACGCGCAGGGCTCCCATCGGGATGTCCATCCAGAGGAACTGCGAGAGATACGGACCGACGAGGTCGCCGGGGGTGGAGCCGCGGAAGATCGTTTCCGGCGTGATGCGACCCTGTGCCTTCGGGCCCTGAAAGCCGGAGAACCCCGAGAGGTCCGCCGCGGCGTCGGCAATCACGGAGCTCGTGTCCCAGTCGACGAACGGCACGTCGCGGGAGAGGGCCATCCAGTAGTTCTCTCCGAGATCGGCGCCCCCCTCGGCGCTCGCGATCGTCGGCGCCGGCGGCTGGGTCAGGTGGTGCGAGTCGGGTCCCTCGAGGTCGAACGCGAGGCCGGCGAGCGGATTCGTGAGCTTGACCGCGCCTCCCATCGGGATCCGGTCGAACTCCGCCATCGTGCCGCTCGCGATCGCGCCCAGGAACGCGCCGTATGCGACGCCGTCCACCTCGCCGAGAGAGTTGTGGGGCAGCCCCTTCGAAAAGCTGCCTATCCGGTTCCCGTACCGGGTCTCGTCGCCGTTGGACGCGTGCGCGACGAAGGGCCGGTTGCGCGCCATGTCCGCCGCCGCGATCCGGAGCTCGTAAGCGCGCGCCTGCCGGAACGACTGGTATCCCGCGGACGAACCGACGTCCTTGCCGGGCGGGACCGGCGCCGCCTTCGCGCGGGACGCCGTCAGCGCCGCGATCGACGCGGCTCCGACGCCGAGTTGTCCGAGAAACCGCCGTCTGTCGACCGGCGAGGCCGGGGCGGGCGATTCGTCACGCTTCGGGCGCGCCGCGGGCGACTTGGCTTTCATCGATTTCCTCCGGACGTCGAGTGGCGGGATTGTGTCCCGAAAAGGGCCGGGTTGGAAAGCGGCTCGACGACTAGGGCGTCGGCGTCCCCATCGGATTGCCCTGCTCGTCCTCGTAGTAGACGCCGCCGGGCCCCGCCGGCCGCCGCGCCGGTGTCGGCGTCGGCGACGGCGAAGGCGTGGCCGCCCGGGTGGGGACGGCGGTCGGTGCGGCCGTGACGGTTGGAGGAGGAGTGCTCGTCGGCGGTGCGGCGACCGCCCGAGGACTCGGGCTCGGCGGCGCGGCAACCGACGTCGGTGTCCGGGTCGGGGCGACGACACGCGCCCGCGTCGCCGTCCGGGTCGGCATCGGGGTGACCGCCCGCGCGGTCGGGACGAGCTCCTCGTAGAGCACGCCGGGCGACCGCTCGCTCCGGGGTCCCGGCGCCGCCGTGACGACCGGCATCGCAACGGCCGTCGGGGTGGCCGCGGGGGGAGCCGGAGCCGCCGTGGGGCGGGGTGCAGCGGGCTCGGCCGGCGCCGGCGCCTGGTACTCGACCGGTCCCGGCGTCGGCGTGACGATGCGCGCCACCGTGTGTTCGGTCGAACCGCACGCCGAGAGGAGAAGACCGGCCGTGCCGAGCGCGGCGAGGAGGAGGGAGGCCCGGACTCCAGGATTTCTCACGCGGATCTCCTTACTTCGCCGTCGACCAGTACAGCGCGTTGAAAACGAACGGGAAGGTCGCGTGCGTCTGCGCGCGATGTTGCGGCCGGAAGCCGAGGAGGACGATTTTCCCCTTCCCGTAGGAGACCGCGACGGCCGCCGCGCGCCGAGCGAGGCGCTCTTCTCCTCGGATCCACCCCGAGAGGAGCACGTCTTTCGGCGATGCGGGGTAGGCCGCGAGAACGCTGCGCTCGATCTCCGCTCCTCCCATCGCCGTCTCGAAGACGATGGCGTCGTCCAGGAACGCGGCGACCTGCGACGGCAGCCCGTACGTCACGGCGTGGCTCGGGTCGACCTCGAGCCGCACGAGCGCGCCGGCGGACGAGAAGTCGTCGGCCCGCGCGCGGTGAAGGGAGTTGCGCACGGGGATGTTGAACTCGCCGATCACGTAGTCGGACGCGGAGTCGAAGGCGACGAGCGTGCCTCCCGCGTCGACGAAGCTCTTCAGCGCCTGCGCGCCCTCCTTGTCGAGACCGCCGGAGTACTCCGGCGGAAGCTCCGCGAAGTACTGCATGTCGCTCTCTTCGCGCCTCGGCTTGCCGGCCGACAGCACTTCGCGGGAGACGTCGGGCAGAACGATCGCGTCGAACTTCTCCCGGAGCTTCCCGGCGCGCACGGTCCTGTTGTCGAGACTCTTCGGGTCGAAGCCGTACTGTTCGAGCACCCACCGCGTCCAGCCCTCGTCCATCGAAGCGGCCCACGGCTTGTAGAGCGCGACGCGCGGAGCGCGCAGCTTCTCGAGCCCCGAAGGGAGCGCGGAGAGCGGGATCCACTCGACCGCCGAGTCCGGAAGGACGCCGGCGGCCGCCCTCGCGGCCTCGCCGTCGAAGAACGTCGTCCCGGCCGGCCAGTCGCGCCCGCCGTGCGAGAGGACGGTCCGCGAGAGCCACACGCTTCCCCTCGCGCGAAGCGCGGAGTTCACGACCTTCGCGTTCTGCGGGCTGCCGGGCGGGAGAGCGAAGGCGTTCCCCGCGGGCGCCGCGGTCGGCGCCTCGATGGGGCGGTAGCGCGCGAGACCCTCGGGAAGGCTCGCGCGCTCGGCGGTGACGCCCATCATGAGCGGCAGGGTCCACGCCGACACGTCGTAGGGGCGCACGATCTCCCGGCCCGCAACGAGCTTCACTTCCGGGTAGCGCTGCGGCTCGAACATCTCGCTCACGAACTTGCCGTACGGCTGCGCGAGCGGGATCCAGAAGTCGCCGTTCGACGCCGTGTACACCTCGACGTTGTGCTCGTTCATCAAGCGCTCGAGCTGGACGGTGCTCGGACGGTCCCGCTGATCGGCCGGCAGGCGGTTCGCGTCCCTCGGGCCCGTTGCGGCGATCGCCGCGCGCGCCCGCGTCAGCATGTTCTTCAGGAAGTCTTCGCGCCGGTCGGCGCAGGTCTCGAGGATCGCGTCCGACGCGATCCGTTCGTAATCCATGATGTCGCGCAGCCGCCACCATCCCCCCTTCCACGGGTTCGGGTAGTTCGTCTGCGCGCCGTGCTCGACGAGCCCCTTCCGGCCTCCGGCGAGCTCGCCCGCGGGAATGTTCACCGGGCTCGCGAAACGCACCGACGCGACTTCGGTCAGGAGCCCGGCCATGTTCTTCCACCAGCCGGTATTCTTCGTGCCGCCGACCCAGTACGCGTCGTACGCGTACCCGTAGATGACCCCGGACTTGCCCGCCTGCTCGAGGCGCAGCGCCATG
>DASRPJ010000103.1:0-6707 GCA_035646435.1 Thermoanaerobaculia bacterium
CGTCGCCCAGCGGATCGTCCGGGCGAAGCGCACGCTCGCCGACGCGAACGTCCCGTTCGAGGTGCCGCGCGGAGACGAGCTCGCGTCCCGCCTTTCGTCGGTGCTCGAGGTCATCTACCTCGTCTTCAACGAGGGTTACTCCGCGACGGCCGGCGGCGACTGGGTCCGCCCGGCGCTTTGCGAGGAGGCCCTGCGGCTCGGGCGCATCCTCGCCGAGCTCGCTCCGGAGGAGGCGGAAGTTCACGGGCTCGTCGCGCTCATGGAGATCCAGGCCTCGCGCCTGCGCGCGCGGGTCGGCCCGTCCGGCGAGCCGGTGCTGCTGCTCGATCAGGACCGCGTGCGCTGGGACCACCTGCTCATCCGGCGCGGTTTCACGGCGCTCGAGCGCGCGCGGAGGCTCGGCGGAGCGCCGGGGCCGTACGCCCTCCAGGCGGCGATCGCCGCCTGTCACGCGCGGGCGCGCACGGGGCCGGAGACGGACTGGTGGCGGATCGCCTCCCTGTACGACGGGCTCGCGCGGCTCACGCCGTCACCCGTCGTGGAGCTCAATCGCGCGGTCGCGGTCTCGATGTCGCAGGGCCCCGCGGCGGGACTCGAGCTCGTCGATGCGCTCACGGCGGAGCCCTCGCTCCGGAGTTACTACCTCCTCCCGGCCGTGCGCGGGGACCTCCTCGCGAAGCTGGATCGGAACGGCGAGGCGCGGGAGGAGTTCGAGCGCGCGGCCTCGCTCACGCGAAACGAGCGCGAGCGCGAGCTGCTCCTCGGGCGTGCCGCCGCCGCGACGACGGGCGCATGATCGTCCACCTCGTCGACGGAACCTACGAGCTGTTCCGTCACTTCTACGGGCTTCGCCGGATGAACGAGGCCGAGGACCGCCCCTTCGGCGCCGTGACCGGCGTCCTGCACACGGTTCTGCAGATGCTCGAAACGGGGGCCAGCCACGTCGGCGTGGCGACCGATCACGTCATCGAGTCGTTCCGCAACGGACTTTGGCCCGGCTACAAGACGTCGGCGGGAATGGAGCGCGCCCTCCTCGCCCAGTTCCATCCGCTCGAAGCGGCCTTGACCGCAATGGGTGTCGCGGTGTGGCCCATGGTCGATCTGGAAGCGGACGACGCGCTGGCCTCGGCGGCGCGACTCGCCTCCGAGGACAAGCGCGTCGAGAGAGTGTGCATCTGGACGCCGGACAAGGACCTCGCGCAGTGCGTCCGGGGTAACCGCGTCGTGCAGGTCGATCGGAAGGCGCAGAAAGTGCGCGACGCCGAGGGCGTCCGCGAGAAGTTCGGCGTCCTGCCCGCGTTGATCCCCGACTTTCTCGCGCTCGTCGGGGACGCCGCGGACGGTTATCCCGGAATCCCGCGGATCGGGCGGGTCACGGCGGCGCAGCTCCTCAATCGACACGGACCGATCGAGAGCTTTCCGCCGGAGGTGCTCGCGGACCACCGCGACCTCGCGCTCCTCTTCAAGGACCTCGCGACGCTCCGGACGGACGCGCCGCTCTTCCGCGACGTGGGCGAGCTCCATTGGCGCGGCCCGACGGAGGCCTTCGCGCGCGCCGCGGAGCAGATGGGTGACCCGCGCCTCGGTGAGCGCGCGCTCGCCGCCCCCGCGCGAAGGGCCGACTCGAGCCGCCGCGAGTCCCGGCTCGGGATGCGATGAGCGAGCCCGGCGGCTCCTCTCCTCCGCCGGTGACGGGCGTCTCGACTCCGGTCACGGCGGAAGGCCTCCCCGCCGCCGGCCCGCCGCCGAAGCCTCCGACCGGGAAGCGGCGTTACGACCGCTCGATCGTCGAGGGCCCGCTCGTCCCCGCGGTGTGGAAGATCGCGTGGCCGACGATGCTGACGAACGTCATCGGCGGCTTGCAGGGAATCGTCGACCACGTGCTCGTCGGCAACTTCGTCGGATTCACCGGGAACGCGGCGATCGGCGTGAGCTGGCAGATGTTCCTCGTCGTCATCGTCTTCATCGCGTCGCTCTTCACGGGGATGGGGGTCCTCGTTTCGCGTTTCGCGGGCGCCGGCGAGTCGGACAAGGTCGATCGGACCGTCTACCAGGCATTCATCACGGCCGTCGGCATCTCGTTCGGGATCATGGCGCCGCTCGGCTACGTCCTGTCCCCGTGGCTGCTCGACCTCGTGAACGCCGCTCCCGCGGTGCAGGCGGAGGCGCTCCCGTTTCTGCGGATCATGTTCGTCTTCAGCGGCGGCATGCTCATGTTCTTCATGCTCTCCGGCGCGCTGCGCTCCGCGGGTGACGCGCGGACTCCGATGATGCTCGGCGTCACGATGACGGTCTTGAACCTCGTTCTGAACATCGTGCTGATCCGGGGGCTGGGCCCGATCCCCGCCTTCGGCACCCGGGGCGCGGCGATGGGAACCGTGATCGCCTCCGGCCTCGTCGCGGCGTACTCGCTCGTGAAGCTGCGAAGCGGCAAGTGGGTGGTCGCGTTCCCGAGGAAGGGCCCGTACGGTCCCGACTGGACGATCATCCGGTCGCTCTTCCGATTCGGCCTGCCGACGGGCATCCAGGGAATCGCCATGAACATCGGCGGCGTGCTCCTCCTCTCGTTCATCGGCTCGCTCGCGCAGAGCGCCGCCGCGCAGGCGGCGTTCGCGGTTTCCTACACGCAGCTCTTCTCGCTCATCACGTGGACGTCGGTCGGTCTGATGGGCGCCGCGGCCGCCGTCGCCGGCCAGAACCTGGGCGCCGGCAATCCGGACCGCGCGAGCCAGGCCGTTCACGTCGCGGCGCGGTTCGGCCTGACCGGCGCCGCTTTCGTCGGGCTGTTCTTCTTCTTTTTCCCGCGGCAGCTCCTCGCCGTGTTCGGCATGAACGAGCCAGTCGTCGTCGAGATCGGCGTTCAGCTCCTGCGGGTGCTCTCCGTGTCCGGTCTCTTCATCGCCGTCGCCCTGACGTACACGGGCGGGCTCCAGGGAACGGGAGACACGAAGGGCCCGCTCTACATCTCGATCGTTTCGCAGATCGTCGTTCCGCTCGGCATCTGCTTCGTGATCCAGCAGACCGGAAAGCTCGACCCCATCGAGATCTGGCTCGCCATCCTCGCGGGTCACGCCACGCGGTGCGCTCTCTCGGTGCTGCGTTTCAACCAGGGGCGGTGGCGCGCGATCAAAGTCGACATTGATCGGCCGCGGTAGCCGAAGCGAGAGGATCTATTCGGTCGTCGCGCGCATTCCCCGCGGGCGCGTCGCGACGTACGGCCAGGTCGCGCGGCTGGCCGGGATGGCGGGGCACGCGCGGCTCGTCGGCTACGCCCTCTCCGCGCTGACCGACGGGAGCCGCGTCCCGTGGCACCGGGTCGTCAACGCGCGCGGTCGGATCAGTCTCCGCGCGGAGGGCGGCCCGGCGGGCACGGTGCAGCGGATCCGGCTCGAACGGGAAGGGGTCCGATTCGACCCGGCGGGCACGGTCGACCTCGCGGCGTTTCGCTGGCGGCCACGCTGAGAGAAACGCCGTCCGGTCGGGATGCGGGCCGTTGCGCACTCTGTCGATTTCCGGACACGTTGCGCGGGCCGGAAGTCTGGCCGCCCGCCCCCCGGCCACCGGTAAGTCACACCGCTCCATGAGTTGGCGGGCCTCCCGCGGCGCCCACGGCCTCGGCACGGCTTCTGTAAGAGACAGACCGCGGGAGAAACCAGAAATGTCGCAGAAAAACGTGGAGATCCTGCTCGGGAAGATCCTGACCGACGATCGGTTCCGGGACGGCTTCCTTCCGGTCGGACCCTCGAGCTTCGAGCTCGCCTCGAGGTTCGGCCTGGAATTCACGGCCGTCGAGCAGGCCGCGCTCTCGACCCTCCGCCGTCGGCCCTTCGAGTCCCTCGCGCGCGAGCTCGACGGCCGTATCTCGCGGTCGTGCGACTTCGAGGAGCGGATCACCGTGGGGTCGCCGTGGGGTCAACGCTGAATTCCTGAATTCAGGCCAGGCCTGAATTCAGGTCTGATCCCAATTCACAAATTCAGAGATTCAGGCCTGACCCCAAGCCTTTCCGGCCTGACCCCACCAAGCCGAGCACCGCCGCCGCGACCATCAACCAGCCGGCCGGGGTTCCCATGGCGAGCAGGGTCGCTGCCGAGAACGCGCACCAGAGGACGGGCAGGGCGAGGAGAAGCCAGCGCTTGCGGCCGGCGGCGAGCAGCAGGATCCCGAGAGTGCCGACGGCGGTCGGGTCCGGGGCGATTCCGAAGACCTCGAACTCGCGCCACTCGCGGCCGAAAAGGAGACCGACGAGCGGCTGGACGACGAGGGCGAAGAGGAAGAGCGCGAGACCGATCGCGCGCGGGCCGCCGCGTCGCTCGAGCGACAAACCTCGGCCGAGGAAACCGGCTCCGGCGAGGAGCAGCGCCTCCAGTCCGAAGGCCCACGCGAACCAGGGCGCCGCCCGGTGGACCGACGCGTAGTGGGTCGCGTGGAAGGCGACGGCGGTCCACATCCAGCACCCGGCGAGGATTCCCGCGACGAGGCGCGCCTGCCGTGAGTCGCTACCGCGCCAGGCGAGGGTCCCGACCGTGGCTCCGAGGCCGAGGGCGACGATCGGGACCGGCCAGATCGCGGCGTTGTAGCGCGCGAAGAGGCGGTAGTAGGTCTCGAGCGAAAACGACTGAAGGTCAGAAAGGGTGTAGGTCCACCACTCCGCCATCTAGAGGGACTGGACGTGCGCGGCGATGCGGCGGCGGAGAGCCTCGTCCGGCATTTGCCCGTAGCTCGCGCCCATGTTCTCGCGGACGTGGTCCACGCGGCTCGTCGCCGGGATCGCGCACGTGACCGCCGGGTGCGACACGATGAACTTCAGGATCAGCTGCGCCCAGTTCGCGGAGTCCGCCTCGCGGGCCCAGGCGGGCAGCGGGTGCCGCTCGACGGCCCGGATGAGCGCACCCTGCCGGAAGGGGCGGTTCGCGAGCACCGCGATCTTCCGTTCGCGCGCGAGCGGAAGGATCCGATCCTCCACCTCGCGATCGAGCGGGTTGTAGGAGACCTGGACGAAGTCGATCGGCTGGCTGGCCATGACCTTTTCGATCTCCGCGTGCCGGCGGCCGTCCGACGTCGTGATGCCGACGTACCGCAGCTGACCGGCGGCCTTCATCGCGAAGAGCGTTTTCAGGTGGTCTTCCCAGGCGACGAGGTTGTGGACCTGGACGAGGTCGAGCTTCGGCATGCCCCACAGGCTTCGGGACTCCTCGATCTGCGCGGGACCCCGGGCGCCGGAGGGGATCCAGACCTTGTCCGCGGAGAAGACCTGTTTCGGACGGCCGAGCTTGCCGAGGCCGTACCCGATCACCTCCTGCGAGGAGCCGTACATGGGGGACGTGTCGATCAGCCGCCCGCCGTCGCGGAAGAACGCGCGCATCACCTCCGCGCACGAGTTGCGCGCCGCGACGTCGTCGCCGACGTTGAACGTGATCGAGCTCCCGAGCCCGACGAGCGGCAGCCGCTCGCCCGTGGACGGAACGGCGCGGGTCACGATCGGACCGCGCTGGCCGGAAGCGGTCAGGGGACCGAGGACAGAGGCGGCGCCGGCGGCGCCGATCGAGGCGAGGAGGGTACGGCGGTCGATGGGTGCCATTGCAAACCTCGCCGGAACGAAACGCGGGAGAGGAAGCAGTTCATTCCGCGGTTTGCGGGCAAGAAAAAGGGAGGAGCCCGAAGGCTCCTCCCGGATTTTACGGAACGGAGCGAAGCGCTACTTGCAGCTCTTCGCGCCCGGCTTGCCCTTGCAGTTCGCGGAGCAGCACTGCGAGTTCGCGGTGCAGCTCGCGCCTGCCGCCGAGCAGCTCGATCCGCCGCCCGCGAGGAACGGCGACACCTGGCTGAAGTAGGCGGCGAAGGCGCCGTCCACCGTCGCGTTGGAGGCGGCGTCGCAGTTGTCGCCGACGTTGAAGCCGCAGCCGCCCGAGAGCTGGCCGACGATCTGGCCCGCTCCGTTGACGACCGGGGATCCGCTGCTCCCGCCTTCCGTGGCGCCCTCCGTGTCGCGGCTGTAGATCCAGTTGCCGCGCGGCCAGGACCGGCACGTCGGCTTCGACGTGTCGACCGTGTGCGCGGAGTAGGCCTGCGGAGAGCCCTGGGGGTGGCTGATCCGGTGAAGGGCCGCGCCGTTCGAGTTCGCGACCGCGGTCGAGTTCCAGCCCAGGTAACGCACGACGCCGTCATCCGTCGCCGGAGCCGAGGAGAGTCGCATCAGGGTGTAGTCGCTCGTCGAGCTCGTCTTGACGACCTGGGCGCCGAGCGTGTCGGGCTGGCGCGGGTTGCCGTAGGGGGCCCCGCAGTTGGGGCTCGAGCACGTCGTCTGGTAATCGAAGTACGTCTCGAGACTGGACGCTTCGCTCGCGGTGGAGAGGCAGTGGTTGGCGGTCAGGAAGTACGGAACGACGGACGACGCGTCGCTGTCGGCGATGAGGCCGCCCGTGCAGATCCAGTAGCTGCCGCCGGAGGCGAAGAGGATGTGCGCGACCGCGTCCCGCGCGTCCGTGACCGCGGAGACGTTCACGCATCCCGCGTTCACGACGCAGGCGGCGTTGTCCGCGCAGAAGGCGCTCGTCGCCATCGGGAACGCCGCGCCCAGGTGACCGACGTCCGCCACCACGAGCCTCGTGTTCGCGACGTCCTGGGGGGCGACGCGAAGCTGGAGTCTCACCTCGTCGCCGAGGATCGTGTTCGTCCAGAGCTGGCCGTCGTCGATCGGACCGCGCCC
>DASRPJ010000104.1:0-5641 GCA_035646435.1 Thermoanaerobaculia bacterium
GGCGGGCCGCCGTCGGGCGTCGACGGTAGGGCGAGCGGCAGCTCCGCCGGGTCGAGAGCCGGGTTTTCCTCCCGCTGCCAGCCGTCGGCTTCCAGCCTCTGGCGGAAATAGCCTTCGCGATAGAAGAGCCCGACCCCCACGAGCGGAAGGCCGAGGTCGCTCGCCGACTTCAGCACGTCGCCGGCCAGCACGCCGAGCCCCCCCGCGTAAATCGGGAGGGCTTCCGTCACCCCGAACTCCGCGGAAAAGTACGCGATGCGGTCTTTTCTCGAGGCGAGGCCGCGGATGCCGGGATGGAGCGGCTCCGCCGCGTCGTCGAGCGCGAGGTCGGAAGCGATCCCGTACAGACCCGCGAGGAACGCGGGGTCGGCCGCCGCCGCGGAGAGGCGCTCGGGCGGAAGCCGGTTCAGGAACGCCGCGGGGTTTCCCCGGACCGACGACCACAGGGCCGGGTCGAGGGACGAAAGGAGCGCCCGGATCGAGAGCCGCCACGTCCACCGCAGGTCGCGCGTGAGGGCGAAAAGAGGCTCCAGGTTCGGTGGAAGGCCGCGGGCCCCGAGGTCCATCGCGAGATCTTCCATCGACTGTTTCGAGGATAGCAGAGGTCAGCGCGTCAGGGCTGAAGCGCGGCTTCGACCGGGACGTGCGGCGACCGGAGAGTCCGATACGTCGCCGCAGCGTCGGGGGCGCCGTCTGAGGCCGGGCGAACGCGTTCGAGAAGGCGCAGGAAGAGCGGCTCGAGCGATCCGCCGAGCGTTTCCCGGGCGAGCTCCAGGGCCCGGGCGGCGTACCGCAGGACCTGGCGGGTCTCGAGGCCCGCGGGATCGTCGAAGAACCACCCGCAGCTCGTGTACATGAGAAGGGCGTTGCGCTGGAGCAGGAGCAGGCCGCGCGCCGTGCCTCGTTCGGCTTCCGAAAGATTTCGGACCGCGTGCCGCTCGAAGAAGCGATCGACGCTCGGAGTCGACGGGTCGAGGACGATGTCGATCGACTCGTTGCGCGCCGACCACGGGTCCGCGAAGTACCGCGCCGCCTCCGCCTCGTAGACCGGCGCGAGCGCGTCGCGGAGCCAGTCGAGTGCTTCCCGGAGAGGCCGACGCCACGGATGGCGAGACGCACCGCCCGCCGAGCAACCGCAGTCCCCGCTCCAGCGGTCCACGCCGTGCGCGCAGCTCCACGACGAGATGGGGACGAGCCGCGTCTCGCGCGCGGGAGGAAACCGCTCGAGGAACTCGCCGTAGTTGGTGAGCCGCGCGAACCCCGACCCGTCGATCGCGTCGAGGGCTTCCGCGAGCGCCCGGTCTCCCCCGCGCACGTGGTGGCCGTAGGTCTCGCCGTCGGTCGCGGCGTGCACGAGCGCCGGGGCGTCCCCGACGTCGAAGCGGGAGAGGAGGCCGCGCGCGAGGTCTCCGCCGCCGCGGGCGGCGAGGCCGCCGAACGCGATCGCCTGCGACACCGCCCCGTCGTAGAAGAAGACCGTGATCTCCCGCCCGGACGGGAGCGGAACGCGGTACGGCTCCCGCGGGTCCACGCCGGCGGCCTGGTGCGGCGAGAGGATCGTGAACGCGATGCCGGCCGCGGCGAGGACTTCGAGGGTCGCCTCGTCGACCGCGGTCTCGGGAAGCCACATCCCCTCGGGCCGGCGCCCGAAGCGGTGCTCGAAGTCGCGGATCCCCCAGTGGACCTGCGTGACCTTGTCGCGCGCGTTGGCGAGCGGGAGGATGGCGTGGTTGTACGCCTGCGCGAGCGCGGATCCGTGCCCGGAGAACCGCTCGCGGCTCTCCCGGTCGGCGGCCAGGATGGACCGGTAGGTCGCGGCCGAGCTCTCCTCGAGCCACGAAAGGAGCGTGGGTCCGAAGTTGAAGCTCATCCGGGAGTAGTTCGAGACGGGGCCGCGCCCGTTGCGCTCATAGCACTCCGCCGTGATCCGCTCGTTCCAGTCGTGGTATGGCGCGGCCGTGACCTCTTGGTCGACCGCCCCCGTCCACGGGTTCTCGCGCGGCGGCTGGTAGAAGTGCCCGTGAACCGTGACGAACCGATTCACGGTTTCCGCCCTCCTGCCCGCTTGCGTTCTCCCTCCCCGCGCTTGCGGGGAGAGGGTCGGGGTGAGGGGCTGGGAAGCAACGGCTGCCTGAAGAACACCGCGCCCAAAGGCGGCAGCGTCACGTCCATCGAAGCCGGGTGCCCGTGCGCGGGAACGTCCGTCGCCTCGCACCCCCCGAGGTTCCCCACGCCGCTGCCCCCGTAGTCGGCGGCGTCGCTGTTTCCGATCTCCTTCCACAGCCCCGGCCGCGGAACTCCGATCCGGTAGTCGTAACGCGGCACGGGCGTGAAGTTGAAGGCGGCCGCCACGACGTCGTCCTCGGCGGCCCCGCGCCGCAGGATCGACACGACGCTGCGCTCGAAGTCCGCGCAGTCGATCCACGAGAACCCGGAGGGCTCGAAGTCGAGCTCGTGGAGCGCGCGCTCGCCCGCGTAGAGACGGTTCAGGTCGCGGACCCAGTTCTGGATGCCGGCGTGGGGCGGCGCTCCGAGGAGCCCCCAGTCGAGCTCCGAGTCGTGGTTCCACTCGCGCCAGACGGCGATCTCTCCCCCCATGAAGAGGAGCTTCTTTCCGGGCTGCGCCCACATCCACGCGAAAAGGAGCCGCAGGTTGGCGAACCTCTGCCAGTCGTCTCCGGGCATCTTCGTCAGGAGCGAGCCCTTCAGGTGAACGACCTCGTCGTGGGAGAGCGGGAGCACGTAGTTTTCGGAGAACGCGTAGAGCATCCGGAAGGTGAGCTTGTCGTGGTGGAACTTGCGGTGGATCGGGTCGAGCTTCATGTACTCGAGCGTGTCGTGCATCCAACCCATGTCCCACTTCATCCCGAAGCCGAGGCCGCCCACCCACGTGGGTCGCGTGACCATCGGCCAGGCCGTCGATTCCTCCGCCACCGTCTCGGCGCCCGGCTCCGCGCGGTAGACCTCCTCGTTGAACCGCCGCAGGAAGTCGATTGCGTCGAGATTCTCCCTGCCGCCGTAGCGGTTGGGCGACCACTCCCCAACCTTCCGCGAGTAGTCGAGGTAGAGCATCGAGGCCACCGCGTCCACCCGCAGGCCGTCCGCGTGGTACTTCTCGAGCCAGAAGATGGCGCTCGACAGGAGGAAGCTCTTGACCTCGGTCCGGCCGAGGTTGAAGACGAGGCTTCCCCAGTCGGGCTGGTACGCCTTGCTCGCGTCCGCGTGCTCGTAGACGTAGCTGCCGTCGAAGAAAACGAGGCCGTGCTCGTCGGACGGGAAGTGCGAGGGCACCCAGTCGAGGATCACCCCGACTCCCTTCTGGTGCAGATGGTCGATCAGGAACATGAGGTCCTGAGGGGTACCGTAGCGGCTCGTCGGGGCAAAGAAACCGGTCGGCTGATAGCCCCACGATCCGTAGAAGGGGTGCTCCATCACGGGCAGGAGCTCGACGTGCGTGAAGCCGAGGTCGAGCGCGTAGGCCGCCAGCTGCGGCGCGATCTCGCGGTAGTTCGGCATCCGCCCGTCGGGGCGGCGCCACGAGCCGAGGTGCAGCTCGTACACGGACATCGGCGACTTCCGCCCGCGACCGGCCGCGCGCTCGGCCATCCACCGCGCGTCTCCCCACTCGTACGAGAGGTCCCAGACGACCGCGCCCGTCTTCGGCGCGTGCTCGCGAAAGAAGGCGAACGGATCGGTCTTGTCGACTTCGTAGCCGCGGTGCCGCGAACGGAGGTGGAACTTGTAGACGGAGCCCGCGCCCACGTTCGGAACGAATCCCTCCCACGCGCCCGAGCTCTCCCGCGGAGAGAGGGGGTGGCTTCGCGGATCCCACCGGTTGAATTCGCCGATGACCGACACGGACTCGGCCTCCGGCGCGAACACGGCGAAGTTCGCGCCGGCCGCCTCTCCGGACGACGCGAGGTGGGCGCCCATTTTTTCGTAGAGGCGAGTGTGGGACCCCTCGTTGAAGAGGTGGAGATCGTCCGGAGTCAGAAGAGTGGAGTCGCGCGGGGCGCGGCCGCTCGCGCCCTCCCCGCGCATCGCAGCGGTCACTGCGACCGGGAGCGGGTCAGAGCGCGGTAGGCCTTCAAGTAGCGGATCGCCGCGGCCGCCCGTCCGGCGCGCTCGCAGGCGCCGGCCAGGTTGAAGTAGGCGTCCGCGTGGTCGGAGTCGAGCGCGACCGTTTTCTCGTACGCCTCGATCGCCTCCGCGTCCCGGCCGAGGTCCTCGAGCGCGACGCCGAGGTTGAAGGCGGCCGTCGCGTCGTCGGGCCGCAACTCGAGCGCCCGGCGATAGAGCGCACCCGCCTCCACCGCGTCGCCTTCCTCGTGAACCAGCCGCCCGAGGTTCACGTGAGCGTCTGCGAGCGCCGGGTCGAGCTCGATCGCCCTCCTGTACGCGTCCGCGGCCGACGCGGCGTCGGACGCTTCGAGCGCGCAGCCGCGTTCGTACCAGAAAACGGCGCTCTCGCTTCCCCCGGCTGCCGGCGCGGTCGACCGGCGGGGCGGACGGACGAGGGGCACGCACCGCGCGGACGTCTGCGAGAAGTCCATCAGGATCTGTCCCGACTCCGGCTGCCAGCGCGCGGAGCCGTCCGTGACGACGATCCGGTTGCCGTCGGCCTCGATCTCGAGGTCCGCGAGCGAACCCGACGGCGGCATCTGCTCGCGGAGGCGAGTGAGCGCGCGCTCGATCCGGCGCGGACCGATTCGCGAGCCCGCGAGCCCGCTCGCCTGGCGAAGGAGGGTCAGGTCCTTGGTCGAGAACTTCAGCTCCCCGCGGGGCCCGCGCTCCGGCTCGAGGAGTCCGGAACGCACCCAGGCGCGGACCTGCGCGACGGAGAGTCCGAGCATCCGCGACACTTCCTTCGCGCCGTAACCGCCGCCGGCGTCGGTTCCCGGAGACGGCTTCATGCCGGCAGGGCCCTCACTTGCCCTACTTGCGCGAGTTCGCCGCGCGCTTGTCGGCGCTCCGGAGCGCGCTCCGGGGGCCTTTCCGCTCCGACGTCGAGGAGACCGGGCGGGGCGCCGGCTTGCGGGACGGTTTTCCGAGGCTCGCGCGCAGAGCCTCCATGAGGTCGACGATCTCGCCCCCCTTCTTCGGGGCGGCGGTCACCGCGAACTTGCCGCCGGCGACCTTGCGGTCGAGCGCCTCCTGGACGCGCTTCCTCACCTCGTCCTCGTACGCCTCCGGCTTGAACGAGTCGACGGAGCTCTCCTGGACGAGCATCCGCGCGAGCTTCAACTCCCCCTCCTTCACGTCGGCCTTGTCGAGCGGAACCTCGGAGAAGGACCGCACTTCGTCGGCGTAGAGGAGCTGCTGCATCACGATGCCCTCGCCCGCGGGCCGCAGCATCACGAGGTAGCCCTTGCCCCGTGCCGCGTACTTGGCGAGCGCGACGCGGCCCGTCTCCTTCATGACCTCGGCGAGGAGGCGATAGGGCTTCGCACCGCCCTTGTCGGGGCCGAGGTAGTACGGCTTGTCGTAGTAGACCGGGTCCACCTTGTCGATCGGCACGAACTCGGTGACGTCGATCGTCTGGGTGGCCTGCTCCTCGAACGCCTTCAGCTCCTCGTCGGTGAACAGGACGTACTGGTCCTTGTTGAACTCGTACCCCTTCACCATCTCGTCGCGGGAGACG
>DASRPJ010000105.1:0-9271 GCA_035646435.1 Thermoanaerobaculia bacterium
CCCTTGTGGCCGCGACCGGCCGTCTTGCCCTGACCGCTTCCGGGCCCCCGCCCGACCCGCTTGCGGGGCCGGGTCGCTCCGGAGGAGGGACGCAGGTCCTGCAGGCCGGTGGCGCGCGGCCGGTCCGGAGTCTCGACGCGCGCCTTCCGCCGAGTCGTAGCCGGGGTCTTCTCCTCGGGCGCCTTGCCTCGGCGCGCGGCCTTGACGGCCGGCTTCGCCGCCGCCTTCGCGGCCGGCTTTCGGGCCGCCGCCTTCTTCTTCGGTTCTTTCTTCTCGACCATCTCTAGCTCTCCGCCGGGGCGCGCCCGCCTTCCACGATCTCGACCAAGTGCCGCACGATGCGGATCCGACCGCGGGTCGCGGGTCCGTCTTCCATCTCCACGACCTGTCCGACGCGGCGGAAACCGAGCGCGCGCACGGTCGCCTTCTGGTTGACCGGCGTCGAGATCTGGCTGCGCGCGAGGCGCAGCCGCAGGATCCCGGGGCGCTCCGTCTTCGCCGCGCGCGGTTTCTTCGCGCGCGTCGTCGCCTTCTTCTCGCTCTTCTCGGCCTTCTCGCTCTTCTCGCTCACGATCCCGCCTCGCCGGGCTCGACCGCCGCGGTCTCCGGATGTGTTCCGGCCGCCCCGCGTCTCTTGCGCATCTGTTCGCCGTTTCTCAAACGAGTCAGCCCGTCGAACGTCGCCTTGATGACGTTGTGGGGGTTCGTCGTTCGCAGCGACTTGGTCAGGATGTCCTGGATTCCGACCGACTCGAGGACGGCGCGGACGGGTCCTCCCGCGATGACGCCGGTGCCCGGAGCGGCCGGCTTCAGGAGGACGCGGCCGGCCCCGTAACGGCCGAGGATTGCGTGAGGGATCGTCGTCCCCTTCAGCGAGATGAGCTGCATGCTCTTCTTGGCCATCTCGATCCCCTTCTTGATCGCCATGGGGACTTCCTTGGCCTTGCCCGACCCGTAGCCAACGCGCCCCTGTCCGTCGCCGACGACGACGAGCGCCGAGAAGGAGAAGTTCTTCCCTCCCTTGACGACCTTCGTGACGCGGTTGATGTGTACGACGCGGTCGATCAGCTCGCGGCCCTGGGCGTCGCGCTCTTTTTCCCGCTCCCGCGGCGCCCGGGACCCCCGGTTGCTGCTCATGGACTGACTCTCCTTGCCTGGCTCAAAACTCGAGGCCGCCCTGACGGGCCGCGTCCGCGAGAGCCTTCACTTTGCCGTGGTAGATGTAACCGCCGCGGTCGAACACGACCCGGGCAACTCCCCGGCTCTTCGCGCGCTCCGCGACGAGCGTCCCGACGCGGGTCGCGGTTTCCCGGTTGGCGGCGAGCTTCTTCTCCCCCTTCAACGCGGGGTCGAGCGACGAGGCGTGGGCGATCGTCGCGCCGGTCGCGTCGTCGATCACCTGGGCATAGATGTGCCGCCCGCTCTTGAAGATCGCGAGCCGCGGGCGTTCCCCCGAGCCCTTCACGCGGTGACGGACGCGGGTGCGCACCTTCCGGCGCGCCGCGGTTCTTTCCTGCGACTTGTTCATCGCTTACTTTCCGCCGGCTTTGCCGACCTTGCGCCGGATCACTTCGTTGGCGTACTTGATGCCCTTCGCCTTGTACGGATCGGGCACGCGAAGCTGGCGGATCTCCGCCGCGGTCTGCCCGACCTTCTGCCGGTCGGCGCCGGAGACCGTCAGCTTGCCCGCTTTCGCGTCGAGCCCGACGTTGATCCCCTCGGGGATCGGAAAGTCGATCGGGTGCGAGTACCCGAGGGTGAACAGGATCGACTTGCCGCGAACCTCGGCCTTGTATCCGACGCCGACGATCTCGAGCTCGCGGGTGAAGCCCTTCGTGACCCCCTCGACCGAGTTGGCGACCAGGCTCCGGAGGAGTCCGTGCCAGGCGCGCTGCTGCGGCTCGTCGTTGGCGCGGGCGAAGCGCACCTCGCCCTTGTCGATCTCGAGCGTGATCCCCGGCGGGATGCGGCTCGTGAGCTCCCCTTTGGGTCCCTTGACGTTGACGACGTCGCCTTCCGCGCGGATCTCGACCCCCTGCGGGATCGTGATGGGCATTCTTCCGATTCGTGACACGGCTTCTCCTACCAGACGTTGCAGAGGATCTCGCCGCCGACGCGCGCCTCGCGCGCCTTCCGGCCGGTCACGATCCCCCGGGAAGTGGAAACGATCGAGATTCCCAGGCCACCGAGGACCTGCGGAATCTCATTGGCGGGCGCGTAGATGCGTCGGCCCGGGCGCGAGACCCTCTCGAGGCCCGCGACGATCGGAAGGCCCTCCGGGTCGTACTTCAACCCGACCCGAAGCACGGGCCGGCCCTTCTCTTCGACGCGCCGCCACGAGCCGATGTACCCCTCGTCGGCGAGAACGCGGAGGACGTCTTCCTTGATCCGCGACGCCGGAACGTCGACGCGGTCGTGGCCCGCCCGCATCCCGTTGCGGAGCCGGTTCAGGAGATCGCTCAGAGGATCGCTCGTCTTCATCGGTTCACCACGACGCCTTGACGATTCCCGGGACGTACCCGGCGTTCGCGTTCGATCGGAAACAGATGCGGCAAAGCTTGAACTTGCGCAGCACGCTGCGGGCTCGCCCACAGACCTGGCACCGTCGGATGGTCCGCGTCATGAACTTCGGCTTGCGCGCCGCCTTGATTCTCATTGCCCTTCTGGCCATAGCGTCTCCGGTCCTAATTCCTGAAAAACTTCTTCAAAGTACGAGTCCGAGTCTCCGACTCAGGACTCCTTTCGCGTCGCAAACGGCATCCCGAGCTGCTTCAAGAGCGCGAGCGCGCGGTCGTCGCGGCCCGCCGTCGTCACGATCGTCACGTTCAGACCCTTCGACTTGTCGGTCTTCGCGTAGTCGATCTCCGGGAAGATGAAGTGGTCGCGGATCCCGAGCGTGTAGTTGCCCCGCCCGTCGAACGCCTTCGTCGAGACCCCCCGGAAGTCGCGAACGCGCGGCAGCGCGATGTTGATGAGCCGGTCGAGGAACTCGTACATGCGAGACCCACGCAGCGTCACGCGCGCGCCGATCGGCATTCCCTCGCGGAGCTTGTACGTTGCGATCGACTTCTTCGCCTTCGTCACGACGGCCCGCTGGCCGGCGATCGCGGTGAGCTCCTCCGCGGCGCCTTCCAGGATCTTGGGGTTCGCCACGGCCTCGCCGAGTCCCATGTTCAGGACGATCTTCTCCAGCCGAGGCAACGCCATGAGGTTGTCCTCCGCGAGCTCCTTCGAGAGCTCGGGGACGATCTCCTTTTCGAACCGCTCCTTGAGTCTGGACTGGTGCATGGTGTTCTTTCCGCTCTCTTTTCCTCGGCTCTAGGCGAGCGCCGCGCCGCTCTTCTTCGCGAACCGCTCCGGCGCGCCGTCGGCGTCCCGCCGCCGCCCGATCCGCGTCCGAGTGTTCTGGTCGGGGTCGACGAGCATCACGTTGGAGATGTGGATCGGCGCTTCCTTCTCCGAGATCCCGCCCGCGATGTTCTTCGACGGGTTCGGGCGCGTGTGACGCTTGATCATGTTCACCCGTTCCACGATGACGCGCTCCGCCGTCGGGAGGACCTTCAGTACCTTGCCCTGCCGGCCGCGATCCCGCCCGGTGACGACGATGACGACGTCGTTCTTCTTCAGCTTGGGTTTCTTCACAGGACCTCCGGCGCGAGGGAAATGATCTTCATGAACTTTTTCTCGCGCAGCTCCCGCGCGACCGGGCCGAAGACGCGCGTGCCGACCGGCTCCCCTTCCGGAGAGATCAGGACGGCCGCGTTGTCGTCGAAACGGATGTACGAGCCGTCGCGGCGCCGATGGTTGCGGCGCGTGCGGACGATGACGGCGCGCACGACCCGCTTCCCGTGCTTCTCGACGAAGGGGGAATCCGGAGCGGCTTCCTTCACGGACGCAGTGATGACGTCTCCCAGGCCGGCATACCGGCCGGCGGAACCGCCCCGCATGCGGATGCACGCGATCTTGCGGGCGCCCGAGTTGTCCGCGACCTCGAGGATCGTGCCCATCTGAATCATCTAGGCCTCTGCCCTCGTCAGGACTTCTTTGAGAATCCAGCGCTTCCTCTTCGACATCGGCCGCGTCTCTTCGATCCGGACGCGGTCACCCACGTGCGCCGAGTTCGCCTCGTCGTGCGCCATGAATTTGCTCGTCCGCTTGATCGTCCGCGTGTAGCGGCCGTGCTCGACCCGCCGCTCGACCTGAACGACGATCGACTTGTTCATCCCGTCCGACACGACGCGCCCGACCTTCGTCGCGCGCTTGTGGACCGCTTTCTTTTCCGACTCTTCCATCACTTCTTCTCCGTCGAGAGCTCGAGCGCGCGCCGATAGGTCTTGATCCGGGCAATGTCCCGGCGGAGCGTCTTCAGCCGCATCGGGTTCTCGAGCTGTCCGGTCGCCTTCTGGAGCCGGAGCTTCCACGAGGCTTCCTTCACGTGCTTTTCCTTCTCCACGAGCTCCGCGGCTCCCTGCTGGGCGAGCGTCTCGCGCTCCTTCTTCTTCATCGAAACTCCATTTCCGAGTCGCGGGTCACGAACTTCGTCTTCAGGCCGATCTTGTCCGCGGCGAGCCCGAGCGCTTCCTTCGCCGTCGGCAGGTCCACCCCTTCCATCTCGTAGAGGATGCGGCCCGGCTTGACGACCGCGACCCAGCCCTCGGGCGGACCCTTCCCCTTGCCCATGCGCGTCTCCGCCGGCTTCTTCGTGTACGGCTTGTCGGGGAAGATCCGCACCCAGATCTTCCCGCCGCGCTTGACGGCGCGGGTCATCGCGATTCGCGCGGCCTCGATCTGGCGGGCCGTGACCCACCCGGGCTCCAGGACCTGCAGGCCCGTATCCCCGAACGCGAGGGAGCTGCCGCGGTGCGCCTTGCCACGCATGCGGCCGCGCTGCTGCTTTCGGAACTTGACCTTCGACGGCATCAACATAAAGAGCTCTCAGCTTTCAGCTATCAGCGACCGGCTTCAGGCGGTCTTCCGGCGATTCTTCGCCTTGTGCTGCTCACCGCGGTAGATCCAGCACTTGACCCCGATCTTTCCGTAGGTCGTATTCGATTCCGCGAAGCCGTAGTCGATGTCGGCCTTCAACGTGTGCAGGGGAAGACGGCCCTCCTGATACCACTCGGCCCTCGCGATCTCGGCGCCGTTCAACCGGCCGGCGCAGCGGATCTTGATCCCCTGGGCGCCGAACCGGAACGCCGACTCGATCCCCTTCTTCATCGCCCGCCGGAACGCGACCCGCCGCTCGAGCTGCAGGGCGATCGACTCGGAGACGAGCTGGGCGTCGGTCTCCGGACGCTGGATCTCGATGATGTTGATGTGGACTTCGGCCTTCGTCCGGCGCTGGAGCTCGTCCCGCAGCTTGTCGACTTCCGCCCCCCGCTTCCCGATGATGATGCCGGGCCGCGACGTCTGGATGTTGATCTTCAGCTTGTTCGCGAACCTCTCGATGTCGATCTCGGAGACCCCGGCGTGCGAGAGGCGGCCCTTCAGCTCCTTCCGGAGGTTCAGGTCCTCGTGCAGGTAGTTCTGGTACTCCTTGACCGAGAACCAGCGCGAGTGCCAGGTCCGGTTGAAGCCGAGCCGGAAGCCGTACGGGTGAACTTTCTGTCCCATGAACTCCTCTATCCCTAATCCCTCTATGCCTCGTCGGACACTTCGATGGTCAGGTGACTCTTGCGGTGAAGGACGCGAAACGCTCTTCCCATCGGAGCGGGGCGCACCCGCTTCTCCTGGGGACCCTTGTCCACGAAGATCTTCTTGACGACGAGCTGATCGACGTCGAGCTGCGCTTCCTTCTGCTCCGCGTTGGCGACCGCGGAGCGCAGGGTCTTCTCGATGTCCCGCGAGGCGACCTTCGGCGTGTGCCGGAGGATGGCGAGAGCGTCGTTGACCTTCTTGCCACGCACGAGGTCCGCCACGAGCCGCGCCTTCTGGGCCGAGCCCTTGCGGTAGCGCAGCGTTGCCTTCGCCTTCATGCCGGGGCCCCCTTCGCCGGTGCGGCCGGGGCCGCGCCCGGAGCGGCCGCGCCCGGTCCGGCCGGAGCGCCGCCGAGCTTCGCGCCGACTTCGGCCTTCTTTCCGCCGTGACCCTTGAAGATGCGCGTCGGAGAGAACTCCCCGAGCTTGTGGCCGACCATGTTCTCCGCGACGTACACGGGGATGAACTTGCGGCCATTGTGCACCGCGATCGTGTGACCGACCATGTCGGGGACGATCGTCGAACGCCGCGACCAGGTCTTGATGACCTTCCGCTCGCGCGTGGTGTTCAGAGCCGCCACCTTCTTCGTCAGGTGGTCGTCCACGAAGGCGCCTTTTTTGATCGAACGTGCCATGTCTCGTCCGTCCCTATCCCTTCGTCTTGCGACGGCGGACGATGAAGTCGTCCGTCCGCTTGTTGTTTCTCGTCTTCGCGCCCTTCGTCTTCCAGCCCCAGGGCGAAGTGGGATGCCGTCCACCGGACGTCTTCCCTTCGCCGCCGCCCATCGGGTGGTCGACGGGGTTCATCGCCACGCCGCGGACGTGCGGCCGGCGGCCGATCCACCGGTTGCGGCCGGCCTTGCCGACCGAGACGTTCTCGTGCTCGAGGTTGCCCACCTGCCCGATGGTCGCGTAGCACTCGATGTGGACTTCCCGGACTTCCCCGGAGGGAAGCCGGACCTGCGCGTAGCTCCCCTCTTTCGCCATGAGCTGCGCGGCCGCGCCGGCGGAACGAACGAGCTGGCCGCCCCGCCCACGCTTCAACTCGAGGTTGTGGATCGTCGTGCCGAGCGGGATCCCGCGCAGCGGCAGCGCGTTGCCCGGCAGGATGTCCGCGGACGGCCCGGCTACGACCTCGGCGCCGACGTTCAAGCCGTTCGGCGCGAGTATGTAGCGCTTCTCGCCGTCGACGTAGTGGAGGAGCGCGATCCGAGCCGTCCGGTTCGGGTCGTACTCGATCGCCGCGACCTTGGCCGGAACCCCGACCTTGTCCCGGCGGAAGTCGATGATCCGGTAGAGACGCTTGTGTCCGCCCCCCATGTAGCGGGACGTCACGCGGCCCTGCGAGTTCCGTCCGCCGGTCGAGCGCATGCCGACCGTCAGCGACTTCTCCGGACGCTTGTCCGTGATCTCCTCGAACGTCAGCGACGTCTGAAAACGCCGCCCCGCCGAGGTCGGGTTGTACTTTTTGAGCGCCATCTGGCCTATACCCCTTCGAAGAACTCGATCGGCTTCTCGCCCGGCGCGAGCCGGACGTATGCCTTCTTCCAGGCCTTGCGCTGGCCCACGAACTTGCCCATGCGCTTCCATTTCCCTTCGCGATTGGCGACCCGGACGTCGGCGACCTTGACGCCGAAGAGCGTCTGCACGGCGCGCGCGATCTCGATCTTGTTGGCGTCCCGATCGACCTCGAAACACACGGTGTTGGTGGCGTCCTTCAGCCGGGTCGCCTTCTCGGTGATGAGCGGACGCCGGATCACGCGCTGCGGGTCCATCACTCGCCTCCCAGCGTTTCGACGACGCGAGAGAGCGCGTCCTTCGACACGACGACCGTCGCGTGGCTCATCACGTCGTGCACGTTCACCGCGAGCGGGTCCACGAGCGTCCACTCCTTGACGTTGCGGGACGCCCTCGCGAAGTTCTCGTTCTCCCGCGAGTCGACGAAGAGAGCCTTGCCGGAGATTCCCAGCCCCTGGACGGCGGTCCGCAGATCCTTCGTGCGGTGGGTCTCGAGGTCGAGACCCTCGAGGACGAGCAGCCGCTCCTCCTTCACGCGCCGCGAGAGCGCCGCCTTGAGCGCGTTCTTCTTCTCGCCGACGGAGACCTTCTGCGCGTACGAGCGGGGCACTGGCCCGTGCGAGGTGCCCCCGTGGCGGTGGATCGGAGGCCGGCTCCCGCCCTGGCGGGCCCGACCGGTTCCCTTCTGCTTGAAGGGCTTGCGCCCCGAGCCGGAGACCTCGGCGCGGGTCTTCGTCTTGTGGGTTCCGCGACGGGTGCCGGCCAGGTACGCCTTCACGACCTCCCACACGAGGTGGCGGCGGAAGGGGTACTCGAACACCCCCGCCGGGAGGTCGACTTCGCCGACCTCCTCCTTCTTCCAGTTCACGACGGAAACTTTTGCCATGGCTTTACTCGGACTTCGCGGTCGTAGCGCGCACGATCTTGACGAGCGAGCGCCGCGCGCCCGGCACGGGCCCGCGCAGATAGATCAGATTCTTCTCGACGTCGACGCGAACGACGAGGAGATTCTTCGCCGTCGCCTGCTTGCCTCCGAGCCGCCCGGAGGAGCGGTTACCCTTCATCACGCGGGAAGGAAAAGCCGAGGCGCCGATCGACCCCGGCGCCCGGTGGAACATCGAGCCGTGTGTCGCCGCGCCTCCGGCGAAGTGGTGGCGGCGGATGACTCCCGCGAACCCCTTCCCCTTCGAGACGCCGATGACGTCGACGAGCTCCTGCTCCTTGAAGGTGTCGCAGAGCACCTTGTCGCCCGGTTTCACCTCTTCGCCCCCGTCGGACTCCACCTCGGCGACGTTGCGCATGGGCGCGACGCCCGCCCGATCCGCGTGCCCTTTGCGGGCGCGGTTCGCGCGCCGGTCCGGCCGGGACTCGACGAGCCCGATCTGTACGGCGTCGTAGCCGTCCCTGTCGGAGGTCTTCCGCTGAACGACGAGACAGGGCCCCGCCGCCACGACCGTCACCGGCACGACCGTGCCGTCGCTCGTGAAGATCTGGGTCATGCCCACTTTCCTGCCGAGGATTCCGTTGACTGCCATTTTCCGATTCCCGTTACTTCCCGAACGCCTTGATCTCGACGTCGACGCCGACGGGGAGCTCGAGCTTCATCAGAGCGTCCACCGTCTGCGAGGTCGGCTCGAGGATGTCCAGGAGTCGTTTGTGCGTCCTCATCTCGAACTGTTCCCGCGACTTCTTGTCGATGTGCGGGGAGCGGTTGACGGTGTAGCGCGACACCGCCGTCGGCAGAGGGATCGGGCCCGCGATCTTCGCGCCCGTCCGTCGTGCCGTATCGACGATCTCGGAGGCCGACTGATCGAGGATCCGATAGTCGAAGGCCTTGAGACGTATTCTGATTTTGTCGTTTTTCATGAGGTGGCGTGGCGGTTGCGCATCACTACTCCAGAATCTCTGTAATCGTCCCCGCGCCGACTGTTCGTCCGCCCTCGCGGATGGCGAAGCGCAGCCCCTTTTCCATCGCGATCGGCGTGATCAGGTTGATCTCCAGCGACACCGTGTCTCCGGGAACCACCATCTCCACTCCCGCCGGCAGCGCCGCCGTC
>DASRPJ010000106.1:0-3727 GCA_035646435.1 Thermoanaerobaculia bacterium
GACCGAGCCCGGCAAGGTGATGGGTACGGTCGGGTACATGTCGCCCGAGCAGGCGCGTGGGCTGCCGGTCGATCACCGCTCGGACATCTTTTCCCTCGGCGCCATCCTGTACGAGCTCCTCTCGGGGAGACGGGCGTTCAAGAAGGACACGACGGGAGACACGCTCGCCGCGATCATCCGGGACGAGCCGCCGGAGCTGACGGCGACGGGTCGAAACGTCTCGCCCGCTCTGGACCACATCGTCAAACACTGTCTCGAGAAGGATCGGGACAATCGGTTCCAGTCGGCCAAGGACATTGCGTTCGCTCTGTCGGAGGCGTCGGGCCCGATGATAGTGACGAGTGCCGTCCACGCGGTATCCGCGCCGGCCGCCGGCAAGAGGCGGATGCTGGCCGCGGCGGCGGTCGTCGTCGTCCTGGCCGGCCTCGCGATCTTCCTGATGCGGCGCGCTCCGGGCGGCTCCGCGGCGGGCGGCGTCAAGCGGGTGGCGGTGCTGCCGTTCGAGAACCTGGGCTCGCCCGAAGAGGACTACTTCGCCGACGGCATCTCGGACGAGATCCGCGGGAAGCTGACGAGCCTGCCAGGGATCCAGGTCATCGCGCGAGCCAGCTCGACGCCGTACAAGAAGACCACCAAGACGCCGAGGCAGATCGCCGACGAGCTGGACGTCCATTACCTGTTGACGGCGACGGTCCGTTGGCAGAAGAACGGCGCGGGGAGCCGCGTGCACGTGAGCCCCGAGCTGATCGAGGTCTCCGGATCCGGCGCGCCGACCTCGAAGTGGCAACAGCGGTTCGATGCGGCGTTGACGGACGTGTTCCAGGTCCAGTCGGACATCGCCTCGCGGACGGCGCAGGCGCTGGGAGTGGCGCTCGGATCGGGAGAGGAGCAGCAGCTCGCCGAGCGTCCGACGAAGAGCCTCCCGGCGTATGAGGCCTTCCTCAAGGGCGAGCAGACCTCGAGCGGCATGTCGAAACTCGACCCGCCGAGTCAGCGCAAGGCGCTCGGCTTCTACGACCAGGCCGTGGCGCTCGACCCCGGCTTCGCACACGCCTGGGCCCGCGTCTCGATGGCCAGTTCGTATCTGTACTTCAACAGCGCGCCGTCCCCGGAGCTCGCGGAACGCGCCCGGCAGGCGGCGGAGAAGGCGGTCGCCCTGGCTCCGAACGATCCGGAGGCCTATCGAGCGATGGGGATCTACAAGGAGGTCATCCTGGCGGACCTCCGGGGAGCGCAGGAGCAATTCGCCAGAGGTCGGAGCCTCGCGCCCGGCAACTTCGACCTGATGCACGAAGCGACGACGGTCGAGATGTCGCTCGGCCAATGGGACGTCGCGCTGAAGCGATTGCGCGACGCGCAGCGACTCAATCCGAGATCGGTCGACGTCCACCGACGGTTGGGAAGGGGGCTGCTGTTCCTGCGGCGTTACGCGGAAGCGCGCCCGGCGCTCGACGCCGGCCTTGCGCTCTCTCCCGACAACCTGGCCGTGATCGAACACCGTGCGATGACCTTTCTCGGGGAAGGGAATCTCGCCGGCGCGCGCGCCTCTCTCGCGGCGGTTCCCGGGAGCGTCGAGCCCACGGCGCTCGTGGCGTTTCTGGCGACCTACTGGGATCTCGGGTGGGTCCTGACGGACGAGCAGCGGGAGGTCCTGCTGCGCCTCACACCGGCGGCGTTCGACGACGACCGGGGCTACTGGGGTCTTTGCCTCGCCGAGGCCCTCAGGTGGAAGGGCGATGCCGCCGGGACGCGAAAGTACGCCGACGAGGCCCGGAAGGCGTTCGAGGATCAGCTCCGGGCGGCCCCCGACGACGCGACGCGCCACGCCTCGCTCGGGGTGGCGCTCGCCTATCTCGGCCGCGGCGAGGAAGCGATCCGGGAAGGCCAGCGCGCCGTCCAGCTCGTTCCCGTGACGAAGGACGCGCAGTTCGGACCCTACTATCTGCACCAGCTCGTGCGGATCTCCGTCCTCGCGGGCCAGCCGGAGAGAGCGATCGACGACCTCGAGCGGCTGCTGAAGGTGCCTTACTTCGTGTCGCCCGCCTGGCTCAAGATCGACCCCAACTTCGACCCGCTGCGCAACAACCCGCGATTCCAGAAGCTCGTCGCCGGCGCGAAGTGATGTGCCCCCCGCTGGAGTTCAATGGGAGCTCAATGGGCCCGGATCAGCTTGATCCCGCCCTGCCTACGTCAGCGTGTTGATTTTGCGCTTCTCGATTTTCAACAGCTTCATTTTCGACTGCAGCGTCGAAGGCGGGATCCCGAGTTTGGCGGCGGCGCCATTTGGCCCCGCGACTTTTCCCCTGCTCTCGGCCAGAGCGGCTTCGATCATCTCCCTCTCCTGATCCTGAAGGGTTCTCGTCAACCGACCTGCCGCCTCCGGCCTCCGTGGCTCCTGGACCGCCAGCCACGCTTCGTCGATCGCAAACGTGTCGTCGCCGCAGAGGATGAGCGCCCGCTCGACGATGTTCTGCAGCTCACGGATATTGCCCGGCCACGCATACCCCTCGCACAGCTCCAGCGTGCGCTTCTCGATCCTTCGGATTCGTTTCCCCATCTTCTCCGCGAACTTCTTGACGAAGTGCTCGACCAACAGCGGTATGTCTTCTTTGCGTCTCCGGAGGGGTGGCACCTGGATCGGGAAGACATTCAGCCGGTAGAACAGGTCCGACCGGAAAGCCCCGGCGGCGACCGCAGCCGGTAGGTCGCAATTGGTCGCGGCAATGACCCGGACGTCGACCGGGATGGGATTGCCGCCTCCCACTCGCTCGAATCGGCGCTCTTGGAGGACCCGAAGTAACGCGATCTGAGTCTCGGCGGGAACGTCGCCGATCTCGTCGAGAAAGATCGTGCCCGAGTGAGCCAGCTCGAAACGGCCACGGCGCTGCTGGGCGGCGCCGGTAAAAGCGCCCTTCTCGTGTCCAAAGAGCTCCGAGGCAATCAGGGAAGGAGGGACCGCCGCGCAATTCACGCCGACGAACGACCCGGCCGCACGCCGGGAACGCTTGTGGATCGCGCGCGCAATCAGCTCCTTCCCGGTACCGGTCTCGCCCGAAATCAGGACGGTGGCGTCCGTGGGAGCAACCTTCACGATGCTCGAAATCACCGATCGCAGAACGGGCGACGTGCCGATGATCTCCTCGAACATGAGGGATTGATCGATCTCCTCCCGCAGCGCGAGGTTCTCGTCCTGGAGTCGGTCCTTGAGGCGCTTGATTTCCTCGAAGGCGGTCTCCAGCTGCGCGCGAGCCTCTCGTTGCTCGGTGACGTCCATGCCGGTGCCGACGAACTCGATGAGGTCGCCCAATTCGTTCACGACGGGATGGCCGATCGTGTGGAGATGGCGGATGGTGCCGTCGGGCCGAACGATGCGGTAGTCACCCACGAAGCCCGTTCTCTGGGTCTGCGCCATTTCATAGGCTCGCTTGACCCTGGCGACGTCGTCGGGATGCATCGTGGACCAGAAGAAATCCAGGGTCAGGGGACCATTCGGAACCGGGACGCCGCGGATTCGAAATACCTCGGGTGAGACCGTCAGGGCGCCGGTCACGACGTCGTGGCGCCAGCTGCCGGTATGGCTCAGCCGCTGAGCCTCGAGCAGGTCGGCCTCGCTGCGCTGGAGCTTCTCTTCGGTCTGCCTGCGGTCATGGATGTCCGTCAGCAGGTTGTACCAGCGGGCGATGCGACCGTCCGGGCCGCGCAGCGGGAGGCCGCGTGATTGGAACCA